>DASRMO010000092.1:0-7955 GCA_035647895.1 Clostridia bacterium | reverse complement strand
CTCTTTGGGCCATCTGCCTGTTTCCTTCTACTGTAGGATGTATACCGTCGATATATAAATCTTCTTTCCCCTTTTTATTGACAGGATCATAAAATTCATCAAAAAAATCCACTGCTTCCATCTGTTCCCTATGGCTAAAATACAAGATCCAATTTCTGAGCAGCGCTATCTTTTTGTTCATCTCTTTTAAATCCCCGGCCATATTGAGAACCTCTTTCGCCATAGAAGGTATTAAAGGCATGGGTACACCTATTATAGGCTGTATCCTGTGATGATACGCCTGATATACCATAGAGGCCAGGTTAGAATATATTACGGTATCGGGTATTTGAAAAGCCAAGTCGTTAGAGCCTCCCATTATCAATACATATGTAGGTTTTTCCTCCACAACATCCCGTCCGAACCTGGATAACATTCCTCCCGTAGTATCCCCACAGATGCCTTTGTTTTTAACCTTTATTTCTAAATCCTTTTCTACTATCTGCGGCCAACTGTTTTTTCTTGTAATTTTGAATCCAAAGGTCAAACTGTCTCCTATACAAACAAGTTTCACTTTTTCATCTCCCTATAAATTTTTCGTTTAACTACCGAACAGACATGTTAAGAATTCCTCTTTAGTGATCCTTCCCAGGTAATCGCCAACCGGAAAATCTTCTAATACTCTTTCCACTTCCGCTTCATCATACCTTATACCTTTTAGCTTTTCCTCCAACGCCGACACATCTTCCTTGCCGAAGAAATCTCCATATATCTTACAGTTCTCTATCAATCCCTTTGTCACTTGAAGCCTTGCCTCCACACCGCCGCCGGTAAATCTTTTATAGCCTTTATAGTTGAATTTGGGGGACCTGCCAAAATTCCATTCCCATGTATTATATTTCTCGTCCACCATCTTCTGTATGGCTTTTTTATCTTCCTCCGTGAGCTCATAGATTTCAAACGGTTTATTTTCATATTCAAATATGTTTTTTAATAGCAATTCTCTGAATTCAAATACATCAATATCTTCTTTCACATAGGGTTTAATATTAGTGACCCTGCTGGATACAGATTTTATGCCTTTTGACTCTATTTTATCCCTTTTAACCTTTAATGCTTTTGATAAAACATCCAACTCGGAATCAAAAAGAAGAGTTCCATGATTTAATACCCTTCCCCTCACTATGCTCTGTGCTACACCTGAAAATTTCTTGCCATCAATGGTGATGTCATTCCTTCCCGATAATTCGCAGGGTATCCCCAACCGCTCCAATGCCTTAAGAACGGGAATCGTATAAGCTTTGAAATCTATCTGCCCCAAGGATTCCGCTTTTATGATGAAAGAGAAATTCAAATTTCCAAGATCATGATAAACTGCCCCGCCACCCGTAACTCTTCGAACAACTTGAATATTATTTTCCTTGACATATTCCATATTGATCTCTTCAACAGTATTTTGATTCTTTCCCACGATTATTGAAGGATTGCTTATCCATAATAGAATATATCCGCCTTCTTCTAAATCTAAATTCTTAAAAACATATTCTTCAAAAGCTAAATTATATTGCGGAATTGCGGAATAATTTTCTATATATTTCATTTTTAACTCTTCCTTCCCCCTATAAATTTTATATTTATGTGTGTTATTTTTTTAAATTATAACAGAATACAAATCGTTTATCAATAAAAGTAATCCACTATTTTCCACAATCATGCGTATTAGAGACCAAGAATCGGAGACCAAGTACTAAAAAAACCATGGAAATTTCCATGGTTTTAATGTTTGCCTTATTTTTAAAAGCCGTGCACCTCAATTCGACTCGCCTTCATAGGCGTTACCTAAATAGTTAGTTCAAATTAGGCACTCCTGCGGCACACGAAAGGGGCCACTTACCGCTGCTTCCTTCCGGACCTGACGGACTTCATGACTTTCCGTTGCGTAGGACCCAATCTTCATCACCACTTGTTCAGGCCGGCCCCACAAATGCAAAGCCTCCGAGAGGACTTCGACCCTGCTATAGCGGATTGCAGGTTATAGGGCGCCGCTACTTCCCCATCTAGCACGGCAAACTTTTAAATTTTTGATATTTAATGGCGGAGAGAGTGGGACTCGAACCCACGGGGCCTTTCGACCTTACACGCTTTCCAGGCATGCTCCTTTCCAACTCGGTCATCTCTCCACAACTCGGTTGTTGAAATTTTTATTCCGTATAACAAAGGCCATCAGATACTGATAAATTTTATTTGATTTTACCTTTTTTATTTATATCTTAAAATCTTAAAAAAACTCCCCATCAATTGAGAACATTCTTCTTCCAATATGCCTATTTCTATTTCCGCTTGATGATTAAATCCGGGATTGTTTAAAAGATTTATTACAGACCCGCATGCACCGGATTTAGTGTCCATTGCACCTATTACAACCCTTTTTATTCTGCTCTGTAAAATAGCCCCGGCACACATGGGGCAGGGTTCTATTGTAACATATATGGTGCATCCTGTCAATCTCCACGTCCCCAGAAAATCACAGGCATCCCCGATAGCAAGTGTTTCCGCATGATATATAGCATTATTGAGGGTCTCCTTTAAATTATGAGCCCTCGCTATTACTTCACCATCTTTAACTATGACTGCCCCTATCGGTACTTCTTTTTTATCAAAAGCCTTTTTTGCCTCTTCTATGGCTAAAGCCATAAATTTTTTATCCACTTTTATTAAACTCCCGTACTATATCATACATGGCGCACCTGGAGGGATTTGAACCCCCGGCACACGGTTTAGGAAACCGTTGCTCTATCCTACTGAGCTACAGGTGCACAATAAAAAAATTGTTGCCTAACATGCAAGAATCATTTTAACATGTTTTCAACCAAATATCAATTGTTAATATTGTGAATAATACGAGGAATACAGCAATAATAGTTTCCGATAATATTCAAAACGACAATTATTACACAATCTGCTGTTTCCTCCTTACCGCCTTACTGTACCGCAAAAATGCAACATGAATTGTACGCAGCAGGTTATCCGGTGCGTCATTGTTTTTTTATCAAATCTACGCCGCCCATATAATCCCTCAACGCCTCCGGAACAATTACATTTCCATCCCTATCCTGATAATTTTCCAATATGGCGGCAACTGTTCTGCCTATCGCAATCCCTGATCCGTTAAGAGTATGAACAAATCTCACCTTGCCTTTTCCTTCCGGCCTATATTTGATATTCGCTCTCCTCGCTTGAAAGTCTTCGAAATTACTGCAAGAAGAGATCTCGACATATCCGTTATAGCTTGGCATCCATACTTCTATATCGTATTTAAATGCCGCAGTAAAACCCAAATCCCATGTGCATATTATTACCACTCTATATGGGAGTCCTAGTATTTGCAACACTTCCTCCGCATCACTTATCAATTTTTCAAGTTCATTGTATGACTCTTCGGGTTTAACAAATTTAACAAGCTCTACTTTATTAAATTGATGCTGCCTTATTAATCCCCTGGTATCCCTTCCGGCAGCCCCTGCTTCAGAGCGAAAACAAGGGGTATATGCCACATAATTGATCGGTAGATTTTCTTCAGGAATAATGTCATCCCTATGAATATTGGTGACGGGCACCTCTCCCGTAGGTATCAAAAAATAATCTTTTTGCGGTATTTTAAACATATCCTCTTCAAACTTCGGTAATTGTCCCGTACCTATCATGCTGTCCCTATTTACCATAAACGGGGGTAATATCTCCAAATATCCGTGTTTTTCAGTGTGTAAATCCAGCATGAAATTAATCAGTGATCTCTCAAGCCTTGCCCCTAATCCCCTATACAGAGCAAATCTTGCTCCCGTTATTTTTGATGCAGTCTCAAAATCAATAATGTTTAGGCCTGTAGCTATATCCCAATGGGGCTTAGGTTCAAAATCAAATTCAGTAGGTTTTGACCATTTTCTTACCTCTACATTGCATTCTTCCGCATCACCCTGTGGTACATCCGGATGGGGTATATTAGGTATTCTCAGCAGCGCATATTCCAATTTGTCCTCTATCTCTTTTATCTGTCCGTCCAGGTCTTTAATTGCTGTTGAAAGATCCCTCATCTTTACCATTATTTCAGAGACATCTTTTTTTTCTTTTTTTAATTTGGGAATCTCCTTGGATACTGCATTTTGTTCGCCTTTCATATTCTCTACTTCCTGAAGCAAATCTCTTCTGTCTTTATCTAATTCAACAACTTCGTCCAAGCTGAAATCTTTTTCTCCTCTCTTAGCCATAGCTGCCTTTATTTCATCCAAGTTGGCCCTTATCCTTCTTATGTCTAACATTGCTACTTTCCCTCCTTTTTTTATAAAAATAATAAAGCCCTCCATCCCCATTAATAAAAGGGACGAAAGGCTCTGTTCCGCGTTGCCACCCTATTTGACCAGTTCAACTGATCCTCCTTAAAGCATTATAACGTATGCCATCCGTTTCCGCTTACTTGTTTCCGCAGAACACTCGGAGATGGATTCAACAATCGCTTAATCGACTTTCACCGGCCATCGATTCTCTAAATAAGCTTCTTGCCTACTATTTCTCTTCATTGTTTTATAACTATATTTTGATTAAAACATCAAAAAATAAATACTTTATTTTAATACTCATATCATATTATTAAAGTTTAAAATTATATATATATTATACACCTTTTTGATTCTATTATATACATTTTTGTATATTTTTATATTATCGGTCTATAATTTAAATATACCATTAAATTACCATAGGAGGTAATATCTGTGAATAGTATCGATTTAATAAGCCAATTGGGAGATTTAAAAGAAATTGATTATAGAAATACATTGGCTATAGCCACTTTGATAGAACTTTTTATAGAAAAAGGTATCATCACTCGCCGGGAGTTTTCTGAAAAATCGCACTATCTGGATAATATGTCCTTAGAACAGTTAAAAAGATTCAGAACGAGCATTTAAATAAAAAAACACTTTTTAAATTGGTTTTAAGAGGCATTCTCCATGCCCTGCCTTTAGTTATCGATTAAATACCCCTTTTCATTTAATGCTCTCTCCATCTCCTTGAAATTTTCTTCATTTTCTATCTCCACAGTATGAATATGGATACCTTCTGTCAATGTGGAAAGCGGCTCCGCTTTTTTCCCGGTAATTTTACTCATAAAATCATCCAAATCTTTTTTATGGTTTATATTCAACATACCGGTTATTTCCCCATATGTCGGATGTTCTACTATTACATCTATTATGGTTGCCCCATGATCTACCATAATCTGTAATTCTTCCTCCATGGCATCATATCCTTTATGTTTACAGGCAATTCTTTTTTTTATCTTATCATCTTTTTTAAAAGGAATCATATAACCCTGAGGAGTTGCGATAATATCCTCCCCCTGAGCTCTCAAAAGAGCTATATCCTGCACTATAACTTGTCTAGATATATCAAACACCCGGGCAAGATCAACCCCCCTAATAGGCTCCTTACTTCTCATGAGTTTACCCAATATAATTTTTCTTCGCTCCGTATTATCCATAAAACCACTCTCCATCATACCGGTTCCCGTCGGAGTTTTTTTAATCCCCGATTTCCAACCTCTCATCTATACTATACTAGATTCACACCACATTTAAAAGCCTTCTTATTGATATCTACAAATTGTTGTTTTACATTTTCCTCTATAATTTTTTCCCAGTCTATATGATCCAACCCCATTGATTTTATAGTAGCACCCAACAGGATAACATTCATAACTTTGGAATTTCCCATATCCTTAGCATGCCCGGCCGCATCTATAACTACGGCATCTGCTTTTTCCGAAATTTCCTCAATTATCCCCTGTGGGTAATCGATTTTACCGGAAAGAATAGATAAGGGGCTTATCTCATAATTATTGATTACAACTTTTCCATCAGGTTTCAGATATTCAAGCCATCTTAAAGCCTCCATCTTTTCAAAGGCCACCAATATATCCGCTCCCCCCAATTCAATGACGGCCGATTCTACCTTTTCACCGTATCTGACTTGGGATGAAACAGAGCCGCCCCTTTGAGACATCCCGTGAATCTCACTCATCTTTACATCATATCCTGCTTCCATAAGGCCTGTTGTCAATAATTTACTTGCAAGAATTGTTCCCTGCCCGCCTACTCCTACTAAAAGAATGCTTTTTACCATATTATGTCCCCACCTTTCCTATAGCCTCTACGGGGCAAACCTGAAAACAGACACTGCAGCCCACGCATTGTTCCAAATCTATAGTTGCTTTCTTTGCCGCATTATCAAATGATATGGCAGGACAACCCGTTTTGATACAGGCTTTACATCCCGTACATTTATCTTGATCGATGCTGTATTTATCTTGAAATATTTCCTTAAATTCTTCCTTATCCTGAAGAGACAACTTTTTCAACACACATGGCCATCTCGTGATAATAACAGAGGGTTCATCGAGGCCCAATGCCCAATCGAGGGCATCCTTTACCGCCGTAAGATCATTCGGATTTATCTGTACGACGTTTTCAATACCGATTGCTTTTACGAGCTTCTCTATGTTCAATTCAACCGTTTTTTTGCCCTGTAATGTGTATCCCGTTCCCGGATTGTCCTGATGTCCCGTCATCCCGGTTACCCTGTTGTCTAAAATTACCGTAACAGCATTGCTCCTGTTATAAGATACATTGATGAGGGAATTTATTCCGGTATGAAAAAATGTCGAATCTCCCATCACAGACACTACCCTTTTGCCGGAATTTTTTTTCATATCAAATACCTGCTGTGCCCCATGTCCCATACTTGCACTGGCACCCATACATATGGTAAGATCCACAGCATTATACGGTTCCGCAAATCCCAACGTATAGCATCCTATATCTCCGGACACTATGATGTCTTTCCGCTTTCCTAACTGATAGAAAAATCCCCTATGCGGACACCCCACGCAGAGAGCCGGAGGCCTTGGAATAACCTTTTTTCTGTCATATTCTATTGTTTTATTTGCTTCCCCAAATACGGATTTTCTTATAACATCCGAAGTCAATTCACCATAGGAAGGGAACAGATCCTTTCCAAAACAATCAAATCCTAAAATTCTTACCTGTTCCTCAATATAGGGATCATTTTCTTCGATGACATATATTTTTTCAACGTTGCCCGCAAATTCTCTTATCTTTTCAGCAGGAAGGGGATTTGTAAATCCTAATTTTAAATAGGATGCAGACTCTCCAAATACCTCTTTAGCAAATGTAAAGGCTGCTCCCGAGGCAATCACACCTATCTTTTTATCATTCCATTCAAAATAATTTAATTCTGTAACATCGGAGAGATCCGACAGTTTTTGCATTCTTTCTTCAACTTTTGTCCTCAGTTTTTTCGAAACTGCCGCTACACATACATATTTCATCACATCTTTTTTGTAATCTCTTATCTGAACTTCTTCCCTCTTGCAACAGTCCACTATACCCTTCGAATGGCATACCCTAGTTGTCATCCTCACCAAAACAGGCGTATCGTACATTTCGCCGATTTCAAATGCCGTTTTTATCATATCCTTTGATTCTTGACTATCCGAAGGTTCCAACATCGGAATTTTAGCAAATTTTGCATAGTTTCGATTATCCTGTTCATTCTGAGATGAATATTGTCCCGGTTCGTCCGCAGTTACAATAACCATCCCGGCATTTACCCCCGTATAGGAAATTGTAAATAAGGGATCCGCCGCAACATTGACACCTACATGTTTCATAGCAGCCATCGATCTGGCCCCGGCAACAGATGCGCCCATGGCCGACTCCACTGCAACTTTTTCATTTGTTGCCCATTCCGCCAAAATATCCTCCTTGTATTTTGCTATGTTTTCGAGTATTTCGGTACTCGGGGTTCCGGGATATGCAGATGCATATTTTACACCTGCCTCATACGCTCCTTGTGCAACAGCTTCATTTCCGGTTAATAGTTTTTTCACATTTTTGTCCTCC
>DASRMO010000091.1:0-5544 GCA_035647895.1 Clostridia bacterium | reverse complement strand
CCCGTTATTTGACATATCATTAAAATTTTATTTCAAGAATTTTATTTTATTACATAATTCCCATTTAATATATTAGAAAACTATTATAACGGCAGATAAACCATCTGTTTTATAAAAATAAAAAATTAAAATTTGCACCCTACATGGCAGTTTGCCGCTATTTTATTTAAACACCGGAAACAGTAAGAGACTTTTTCAGTGGCCTCAAACAGTAAGTGAAGTTATGTGATATAATTATAAATAGACAGAACATCTTTATTGGATTTTAAAATTATGTATATGGGGCTATAATAAAATGGAGTGATAATTATGTCTTTTATCAAGGGAAGTACTTCTATTGATTTGGGAGATACACCGATTGAAAATATTTTCATAGATATTTATATGCCCATGGCAAATGGAACCTTTGTACAAGTGTATCTTCTAGGTTATAAATATGCTCTAAATCGTGAGCCTGATATGAATGTAAATAATTCATCCATTGCAAGGCATCTCAATATTCCGCTGTCCGATGTGCTCTCTGCTTGGGATTTTTGGGAAGGTAAAAATATTATAATAAAACATAAGTCGGAGGATGAGGACGAAAATAACTATACCGTAGAATTTGTCAATTTAAAACAACTTTATATCGATAATAATTATGAACTTTCGTATGATACCTCGCAAAAAAGCAGCGTTGATAAAAAGCGGCGGGATTCTTATTCTCTATCCCCTACCGACTTGGTAGAAGCTAATAAAATTCCGGAAATCAGGGATATGTTCATAGAAATAAACAAAGTGATCGCCAGAGAATTAGTTCCTAATGAAAAGCTGAAAATTGTTGAGTTGCTCTATAAATATAATATCGAGCCTCCCCTTATAGTAGAGGCATTCCGTTATTCTAATAAACAAAAAGATATAAAATATATAAGAAATATTTTAAGTTTTTCATTCGGTGTCGTCAGAACCTGGTATGACCAGGGAATCCTTACGGTAGAACAGCTGCAGGATCACCTTATAAAACATGGGGACAGATATGGATTTTATAGCAGGGTATATAAGGCTCTCGGCTTTCCCTCTCAACCTTCGGAGGAAGCGATGAAAATAATGGACACCTGGATAGATACATTTAATTTCGATATTGATTTAGTTTTAGAAGCCTGTAAAAAGTCCACTAAAACCTCCAATCCTAATATTAACTATTTTGATAGCATTTTAAAGGATTGGTATAATAAAGGGATTAAAAATATAGATGATTTAGAGAAATTAAAACCGGAGGATAAAAAGCCAACCGCATATAGATCGACTCAGGCCCCATCTAAAATAAAAACTAAATTTCACCTGGCTAAGAGCCGCGGTGATAAATATACTGCAGAGGAGTTAGAGCGGCTCGTATTGGATAATCAGAAGAAAAGACTAAACAATTAGGGGATGATTCAACATGATGCGATCGTTTACGCATGAAATATTAAAGGACTATGAAAGGAAGAGAAACGAGGCGAAAAAATCAAAAGAAAATAGATTGCAGGAGGTATATGGCAGGGTGCCCGAGATACAGGAAATTGACGAAAAACTTCAAAAAATAGGTATAGAAATTTCCAGGGCATTGGTACAGGGCATAGATAATCCGGAGAAAACCATAAGGGATTTTCGTCAAGAACTTGACCAACTAAAACAAAAACGCGCTATTTTATTGACAGAAAACAATATTCCGTTACAATATTTAGATGATAGTTTTCTTTGTACAAGCTGTAATGATACAGGCTTTTTACCCAATGGCCGAAAATGCAAATGTTTTAAGCAACAGCTCATTGTTAATGCATATAATATGTCAAATTTATCCGATATATTAGAAAAAGAAAACTTCCAATCCTTTAATCTGGATATTTTTTCAGATGAACCCTTTGAGGATCAATCATTGACACCTAAACAAAATACGATGGATATACTAAATATATGTGAAGGATTCGTATTTAATTTCGATGTAAACGATGAGGACAATCTGCTATTTTATGGCGAGACGGGTACGGGAAAAACATTCCTGGCTAACTGTATAGCAAAATCATTGCTGGATAAAGAAAAAATTGTAATTTATCAAACCGCGTTCAAACTTCTGGAAATATTAGAAGAGATAAGATTTGGAAAAAATGGCGATAAGGACAAATACGATCTTTTATTTGAAGCAGATTTATTGATCATAGACGACCTGGGTACTGAAATGACCAATACATTTACAAATAGTGAGCTATTTAATATTATCAACAGCCGGCTCCTTTCTAACAAGAAAACGATAATATCTACAAATCTTTCTCCTAAGGAAATAATGGATCGTTATGATGATCGCATTTTTTCACGCCTCTTTTCAAAATTTACCGTGCTTCACTTTTTTGGCAAGGACTTAAGATGGGAAAGGAATATATAAAAATGGGCGAGCAAAGCTCGCCCATTAATTATCTTGATTCAAAAAATCTGTTCAATTCAGCTAACAAATCATCAACATTTATGCCATGTACCCTACTGGCCATCTCTAAATTCTCCATTGTAGCCCCGGGACAGCCAAGGCACTTAAGACCAAAATTCAAGAAAATAGCTGCCGAGCCCTGGTCCATTCTTAAAATTTCGGCAACAGTCATATCCTTTGTAATTGTAGCCATTTTATTACCCCTCCTAAAAAAATATTTAAACTTATATAATGGTATCACTTTTATTTTGCATAATCAATAACAAAAACCGACTTAGTGATATAAAATCATTATAAGCGGACAAAAGCCACCGTGTAACAATTATTACCCGTAACATTTGTTATTTTACAAAAAATATTGTATATCTATTAAGATGCTTTAATACTTATCAATTTATACATCAATACATGCCATATATATTTAACATTATTTTAATAAAATATGCAAAATTCAACCTTATACACAGCCAACCGTGGATAATGTGGATAAAATCGTCAATTTATGACCTAACTCATACCAAAAATCGGAACCCGACATCTCACTCCTCGCCCCTCACATCTGAGTAATATCTTTCCCTTGTGATGACCATATCGATAAACTGGCACTTTATTCTTTCATTTTCCAATTTAAAAAAATGCCTGTACGGAATAAAATAATCATCCTGAAAAATAGGAAGGCTCTGATCTTCAAATTCCTCCGTGACTATATCGGATAATCTAAAACCGGCTTTTTTATAGCATTTTTGTGCCCTTTTGTTAAAAATAGATACCTTTAAATAAAGTGCCTTCATCTTCAATATTTCGAAATAATATCTTAAAAAAGCCCTTAACCCATCTGTTCCATAGCCTTGATCTATATTGTCCGGATCGAATACTATACCCAATTCGCCGGTTCTTTTGATGATTCTGATATTTCTCAAGGATATATATCCTACTAATTGATTGCAATCATTAAAAACAACAAAACATTTTTTTGAAAATCCCAGTGTTTTATTTTTATACCAACAATCTTTTTGCCTTTCGTTCATATGCGGGAAATTATAGCAGGAAAACAGAGGGTTCTCATGTCTGCCCCAATTTTGCATGAGATCTATATGTTCTCTTTCAAGTTTCTTGATATAAGTTTTCTCTCCCCTCGCAAGCTCCATTTCATCCCACCTATAATTTAATATTCGAACTAAGAGTCCTATATTTTTCATAATCTAAAAATTTCTGGAATTGACCCAACCAAATTAAATCAACGGTACCTATCTCCCCATTGCGATGCTTAGCAACAATCACTTCAGCTATATTCTTTTTATCGCTATCTAAATGGTAATATTCATCGCGATATAAAAACATAACCAAATCCGCATCCTGTTCCATGGCCCCTGATTCTCTGAGATCCGATAAAATCGGCCTATGATTGGACCTGAGCTCGGGAGCCCGGGATAATTGAGACAGTGCAATCACAGGACAATCCAGCTCTTTCGCCATCACTTTTAAATTTCTGGAAATAGATGCAATCTCCTGTTGCCTGTTCTCGCTCTTTTTATCACCCTCCATCAACTGTAAATAATCGATTAAAACAAGATCCAATCCCCTTTCCATCTTCAAACGCCTGCATCTCGATCTTATTTCCGTTACGGAAATCCCGGGGGTATCGTCAAAGAATATTTTAGATTGGGAGAGGGGAACCATAGCATTGGCAATCTTCGCCCATTCTTCTTCATCTAAATTTCCAATCCGTATCTTTCCCAATTCAACCATGGATTCCGCCGCTACCATTCTGAGCATCAATTGTTCCCTCGACATCTCCAAGCTAAAGACAGCCACAGACGCCCCGGCCTTAACAGCCGCATTTTGTGCTAAGTTTAGAGCAAGTGCGGATTTTCCCATGGAAGGCCTGGAAGCAACTAAAATTAAATCTGTTTTATGAAATCCATCCAATTTTTTATCTAAATCAATAAACCCGGTAGTCATTCCCGTAATCTGTGTTTTATTTTCATATAATTGTTCGATTTTATCAAATGTATCCGATAAAACATCTTTTATGAGGACAAATCCCCTGCCGGACCTGCCCTGTGAAATATCATATATGTTTTTTTGTGCCTGTTCAATCACTTCAGAAACTTCCACACCGCTGCTATAACCTAAATGAATGATTTCCTGTGAAGCCTTTATTAACTTTCGTAAAATAGATTTCCTTTCCACTATTTCTGCATAATATTGCACATTGGAAGCTATAGGCACACCCGAAGCCAGGCTCGTTAAATAGGGAATTCCACCTATAGCATCTAAAACTTCCCGTTTTTTAAGCTCCTCGGTTAAAGTAACCAGATCTACAGGTTCATTCCTGTTAAATAAATCATACATAGCCTCAAATATTTCCTTGTGGGCTTCCCTATAAAAATCCAAACCCTCCAGAATTTCCAAAACAATTATTATAGCCTCCCTATCCAACAGCATAGAACCCAAAACCGACTGCTCTGCCTCTACACTATTAGGCGGCACTTTATTTATCAAATTTAAATCTTCCACTCTATTCACCTTTTATATTTACTTTTAATTTTCCAACTGCATCCGCATGGAGTTTAACCTCCACATCCCTTATGCCCAATTCCCTGATTGGTTCCGGTAAAATGATTTTCCTTCTATCTATCTTGATTTTATATTGTTTTTCCAATGCTTCGGCTAAATCTTTAGATGTTACGGAGCCGAACAGTTTTCCGCCTTCTCCCGATTTGGCTATGATTTCAATCGGGGATTCCTCCAATTTTGCCACAATATCCTTAGCTTCATCAGCTTCGTGCTGTTCTTTTAATTCCTGAGATGCTTTTTGCTTTTTCAAAGTTTTCAAATTTCCTTCCGTTGCTTCAACAACCAATTTCCTGGGGAGTAAAAAATTTCTTGCATACCCATCCTTGACATTTAGCACTTCTCCCTCACTACCCAATCCTTTTACGTCCTGCAATAAAATTACTTTCATTCCTCTTCTCCCTCCTCAAAATATTCTTCAATCGCTTTTTCTAATTTTTCTCTGGCTTCTTCTAATGTAGAATTTTCTATTTGAGCCCCTGCAACCGTCATATGACCCCCGCCGCCAAGTTTTTCTAAAATTACCT
>DASRMO010000090.1:0-5751 GCA_035647895.1 Clostridia bacterium | reverse complement strand
ATTATATCTAAGCGGCAACAAGGAATTTCGCCTCAAATCCTTCATAGGTCGAGATCATACTGCAAATTTTAAGATGACAGATCATGTCGTTATGAGCAATAAAAATAAGAGCAGACACATGTTTAGCCTGCCCAAGAATTTCAATCTAATATGTTTTTTCTATATCCCATATCCCTTTAATATACTTTCTCTATATCCCATATCCCCCTTGCATACTGTTCTATGGTCCTGTCGGAGCTGAACTTTCCGGCATTGGCCAGATTCATCCAACATTTTTTAGCCCACCCCATTCTGTCCTTAAAAGCATCGTTTATATTTTGCTGCGCATTCCTATAACTTTCAAAATCCTTCATCACAAAATAGACATCGGGCCTGCGCCAATCCGTTCCATCCAGAAGGGATTTATAAATTTCCATATACATGCATGCGGAAACACCGACAAATGTTCCGTCTATCAGAGTATCCACCACTCTTTTCAAACCGCTTACGGTCTCATATTCCTGCCTAGGATTATAATTCTGTGTGATCTCTTCGATGTCTTCAGTCCTCAGCCCGAATATAAAATTATTTTGCTCTCCTGCTTCCTTCACCATCTCTATATTTGCCCCGTCATAAGTCCCTAAGGTGGGGGTGCCGTTCAGCATAAACTTCATATTGCCCGTACCGGATGCCTCTTTCCCTGCGGTTGAAATTTGCTCGGAGACATCTGCCGCAGAAAAAAGTCTCTCGGCATAGGATACATTATAATTTTCTACAAATACCACCTTGATTTTTTCGGAAATTTCCGAATCATTATTTATCAGCTGTTTTATATCATTTATATATTTTATAATTCCTTTTGCTATTACATATCCCGGTGCGGCCTTTGCCCCGAATATAAACGTTCTCGGTACTATATCCAAATCCGGGTTTTCCTTGAGCTTAAAATAGAGGTCTAATATATGAAAAGCATTTAACAATTGCCTCTTATACTCATGGAGCCTTTTGATCTGAATATCAAATATTGAATTCGGGTCTATCTCTATTTTTTCTTTTTTGAATATATAATCCGCTAACTGTTTCTTTTTTGTGTATTTAATTTCTAAAAACCTGTTCAACACACTCTCATCATCTATAAATCTCTCTAAATTTTTCAGCTGCCCTAAATCCGTTATCCAACCCTCGGAACCTAACAGTTCCGTAATAAAACCCGACAATTCCGGATTAGATTTCAACAGCCACCTTCTCTGGCTTATGCCGTTGGTTTTGTTGTTGAATTTCTGCGGGCTTAACTTGTACCAGTTATTTAATTCCTTATATTTTAAAATATCGCTGTGCAGCTGTGATACTCCATTTATGGATTTTGAACCGTAAATAGCGAGCCATGCCATTTTAATATGATCGTGGCTGATGATCCTATAATAATCCAATTCGCATCCCTTAAACCCCTTAGCCTTCAGCTCTTCTACAAATTGAAAATTGATCTTCTCTATAATCCTGTATACGGAAGGTATCAGAGTCTTATAAAATCCTATGAACCACTGCTCCAGGGCCTCCGCCAATAGAGTGTGATTTGTATATGCAAACACATCAGTGACTATATCCCATGCCTTATCCCAATTGATATTCTGTATCTCCGTCAGAATCCGCATCAATTCCGGTATAGCCACGGCAGGGTGTGTATCGTTCAGCTGAATTGCGTGGAGCTGTGCGAAATTATCAAAATTGTCATGGTTCGCCTTATGCCTTCTCACCAAATCCTGTAAAGAGGCGGAAACAAAGAAATACTGCTGTTTTAATCTAAGTTTTTTGCCCTCCTCATATTCATCATTAGGATAGAGCACCTTTGTTATATTCTCCGCAACATTTTTTTCCTTGACGGATAAATCATAATTCTGGTCATTGAACTCCCTGAAATTAAACTTCTCGAAGGATTCCGATTTCCATAACCTCAAGGTGTTTATAGTGTTCTGCCCATACCCGATAACAGGTGTATCGTATGGAACTGCTAAGACATCCCCGTCCGCAAAACTCACCCTGACACTTTCGGACTGTTTCCTGATAGACCACGGGTCCGGATATTCCAACCAGTCGTCTCCGACTTCTATTTGAAAACCGTCTTTAAATAATTGTTTGAAGAGCCCGAATTCGTACCTGATTCCATATCCTGTCAGCGGGTAACCCAGCGTAGCGGCGGAATCTAAAAAACAAGCCCCCAGCCTTCCCAAGCCGCCATTGCCTAACCCTGCATCTTCTTCCTGTTCTTCCATGGAACTGTAACAAATACCCATATCCTTTAAAACGGACTCTACCTCGGATTTGCATTTCATGTTTATTAAATTATTGGTAAGCGATCTGCCCATCAGGTATTCCGCGGAAAAATAATATGCCCTCTTTTTTCCCTCGAATTTTTTCTCGGAAGCGATCCATTTAGGGATGATATCTTCCATAACGGACTTCGATAGGATTATATACTTTTCTTTATCATTGCAAACTGCCAGGCTCTTTCCAAAAGTCGATAATGAAATTCTTTCCATAGTGTCAGCCATATTTTTCAAAGTCAACACCTCCTATATGTATCGGTCAATTCTCCTATTCTTTTTGCCAGCTCATCCGTCAAGTCGGATTTGTTCAGCCTCCAGACCCAGTTCTCGCCGACACTGGAGGGTTTGTTCATTCTGGCGCTGTCGTCCAAACCTAAAAAATCCTGCATAGGTGCAATCGCCAGGCAAGCTACGGAGCTCCAAGCCCCCCTGATAAAACCCCAATTAAAGCCTTCTTCTTTGCTCAATCTTAAATATTTTTTTGCGAAATCAAAATCCTCCGGCAGCATATCTTTTATTGAGCCTAAAACGGTAGAATTATCATGAGTGCCGGTATAAACGACACAATTCTTATCATAATTATGGGGCAGATAACGACTATCCCCTCCGGAATCAAAAGCATATTGGAGGACCTTCATGCTCGGAAATCCGGTTTCCTTTATAAGTTTTTCTACCTTTTTGGTTATATATCCCAAATCCTCCGCTATAATATCCAAATCCCCAAGTTTCTCTTTTATTTTATTGAACAATTTCATTCCGGGGCCCTTTACCCATCTTCCCCTAGTAGCATCCTTTGACCCGTATTTTATCTCGCAATAGGACTCAAATCCTCTGAAATGATCTATCCTCAGGACATCATAGAGTTCGAAGGACATTCTTATCCTCCGTATCCACCAGTCATACCCCTGTTTCTCCATGACATCCCAATTATATACCGGATTCCCCCAAAGTTGGCCCTCACATGAGCATATATCCGGCGGAACACCGGCAACCGCAACGGGGCAGAGGTATTCATCCAAGTTAAACAGATGCGGATTTGCCCAGACATCGGAGCTGTCTTCCGAAACATACATCGACAGATCCCCTATGATTTTTATACCCCTCTTATTTGCATAATACTTTAAAATTCTCCACTGATTAAAAAAGAAATATTGCGTAAATACCCAAAAATAGATTTCATTCTTACTAAATCGTTCAAAATCGGAAACCACATTGGAATCCGAATCTTTATAGTGCTCATCCCATTTTAACCATGAGTCCCCGACACGGGGAGATATCCCCTCTGTGTTTTTGATGCTCATGAAAAGTGCAAAATCCCTGAGCCAACTATAATTTTTCTTATAGAACCGTTCTAATTCATCCCATACATCTTCTTTAGCCGTTTTATATGCTATTCGCAAAAGCTTCATTTTGTTCTTATATAATAATTCATAATCGACTCTGCTGGGATCCTCGCCTAATTCAAATTCCCGTATCTGCTCCTCGGTCAAGTAACCTAATTGCATCAATTCATCCAAATTTATAAAATACGGGTTGCCCGCAAATGCAGAGAAACACTGGTATGGTGAATCTCCGAATCCGGTTACCCCTAAGGGCAGGATCTGCCAATATGCCTGTTTTGCTTTTGCCAAAAAATCGATAAAATTATGTGCTTCTTTTCCGAAGTCGCCTATCCCGTAATCGCCCGGCAAAGAAGATATATGTAATAATATGCCGCTGGATCTCTTTTCCATTGTTCACCTCCTAAAAGCTATTATGGCTGTGTCTGTAGTTCAATGCCTCCGTGGTTTAAATATTTATATATTACACGCTCATTACGGTTTGAAATTTTGATAGCTCTGATAGTCTTTTCCAAGCAAAAAACTGAAAATTCACGAACTCGCTTCGCTCCCCTAAAGGGACTAGGCAAAAAACGCCGTCGCAAACAGCGTGCAATTTTCTAGTTTTTTCACTTTCCAAAGACTAAGAGCCATGGCAAAATTTCAAAAGTAATTCTCTTAGTAATATATTAAATATTTAAAGAGCCGAAAAAACCACTTTACCTGTCTCAATGATATTTTTCGTGTATTTTTATAAATGTTTACCGAGCAGCTTAAACATGTTTTTCTTGTACGCCTCTACTCCGGGTTGATTGAAAGGATTGACACCCAACAGATATCCGCTCATGCCGCAGGCCTTTTCAAAAAAATATACCAGATATCCGAAATAGTAGGGTGATATTTCCGGAATATCGATGATCAGGTTGGGCACACCCCCGTCTACATGGGCGGCCACGGTCCCCCTCATGGCGCTTTTATTTACAAAATCCAGAGTTTTCCCGCTTATGTAGTTCAGACCGTCCAAGTCGGCCTCATCCTTCGGTATCAGGATTTTTTCCTTAGATTTCTCTACATTTAATATTGTCTCAAATATATCTCTCCTGCCATCCTGTATATATTGACCCATGGAATGTAAATCCGTAGTAAAGTTTAAAGATGTGGGGAGTATGCCTTTTTTGCCCTTGCCCTCGGATTCTCCGAAGAGCTGTTTGAACCATTCGCCAAAATAAAATAGATTAGGTTCGTAATTTACAATAATTTCGGTGGTCTTTCCCATGAAATATAATATATTTCTGATTGCGGCATATTGATAGGAAGGATTATTGTCGATATCGTCATCCGACAGGTGCTCCGCCGCTGTCTTGGCACCCCGCATGATTTCCGCTATATCTATTCCGGCTACGGCTATGGGCAGCAATCCGACAGGAGTCAACACGGAATATCTCCCGCCGATATTATCCGGAACCACGAAGGTCTCATATCCTTCTTTATCCGCCAGTTTTTTTAATGCACCGCTTTTTTTATCGGTTGTCGCATATATTCTCCTGCCGGCTTCTTCCTTGCCGTATTTTTTCTCCATGTATTCCCTGAATATTCTAAATGCCAGCGCCGTCTCTGTGGTCGTTCCCGATTTCGATATGACATTTATGCAGATGTCCCGGCCCTGAATAATATCAAATAATTCCTTTAGATAGGCAGAGCTAATATTATGGCCCGCAAAATATATTTTGGGCCCGCTTCGCTTTTCCCCCGGCAGCTCGTTATAAAAATTATGACTGAGCATCTCTATGGCAGACCTTGCACCAAGATAAGAGCCCCCTATGCCCAATATTATAAAAACATCACAACTGCTTCTTATCTCCTCCGCAACGGACTTGATCTTTTCAAATTCCTCCATGCTATATGTATTGGGCAAATCCACCCAGCCTGAGAATTCACTGCCTTCTCCGGTTCCGTCATGGAGCATATCATGGCATGAACTCACCCTTTCCTGCAGAGCAATTATTTTTTGCTCATCTATAAAATTGAGCGATTTCGAATAATCGAAAGTTATTCTATCCATACCCTACCCTGCCTCCTTGAACACTTATTTAACTGCAGTCCCCCGGCATCATTTTGCCCGATACTAT
>DASRMO010000089.1:0-15885 GCA_035647895.1 Clostridia bacterium | reverse complement strand
AAATAATTCAGTACATCTATTGAAATAGCCGTCAGAGGAATAAATGTCACAATAAAGACCGCTATACCCCAGTATAGGTTTCCAGTATTATAGGCGTATCTGCTGAAAAGATATGTCAAAGAAACGGACAGCAAAATAATGGGAAAATAATAATAGCCGTATTTCCCTAGGTAAACACCGGTATCTTTATCCCCATGCCCGAAATAATCAAATAATTTATCTTTTCCTCCATCTACAAGGTAATACCCTATGTGTGCCCTTTTATCCCTGCTCCCCTTTTCCCATTCTTCTTCAGCAAATTCCAATACCTTTTTAGATATGAAGATCTCTTGCACTTCAAATTTGTTTGCCAGTTTTTGGGTTTCATATCTGTAATAATTTTTTGAATAGTTCTCCATGTTTTCGTATACTCCCAATGGGTCCTTTTCATATACCCTTTCCACCAGGGATATGGATTTGAAAACCATTTCCCAATTGAGGGACGAAATATTTCTTATGGAATTTATCCCGTAACCCAGGGATATTTTATATTTGGATTGAAGCATGTACTCCTTCTCCAATATTTCCTTTATGCTCTTATGTACATAATCCAGCCTTCTGTCGATAGCTTCCAATATAGGCCGGAATTCGCACCCGTCCTCCCTTATTGTCCTGACCAATCTCTCTACCTTTGTAGAATCCATGATATGTATGTTTTCTATGATTTTCCCCAGGTTTTTTTCCGTAGAGAGGTCAATATTGTCTACTTCCTCCCAGCTCTTGTTTATCTTTGTAAGGTTCAATACGATATTTCTGATATACTCCATCAATCCTAAGGTAAGGACAGTATAAAACCTGGTTATTTCCTCCAGAGTCAATATCTCCTCTCTCTGAAAGTCATTTACGAACTCTATCAGTATTTCCTCCGAAATATTTCCCGCCGAATGGTATATCAATTCCAATGCTAAGGCGTACACCCTGGGATATCCTTTCAAGGAATGAGTATCTATTATGCTCAATATGATCCTCTCTTCCTTTTTTAAATCAATTTTTAACTCTTTATAGATTAACTCGATTAAATAAAAATTGTCCAGAATCCATTCGGTCCCCTGAGGTAAGGATTTGCCCTTAGCCAGGTTTTCATTGAATTTTAAATAAGCGTCTTCTATATCTTTAAAGCTTTCATCTAATTTATTTAGAAGAAAGCTCTTTACATTAGCTCTTTTATTTGTTCTGTACAGCGCATTTATGTCTTCTCCACGATCCAGCATACTGTCCTTAACCCTTGACCACATATTGAAACTCACTCCTTTAGCTTACACCTTTTTCAGATTAATCTGTTGCAGGATCAATTTTTCATCATCCCCTTGATTTTTTCATCATATTTAATCCATAGCTCTTCCGCATATTCCTCGTTGTAGCCCTCGGCATATAAATTAAATACGGGTTTCTCTTCATCGGGAATGATAAGGGCCCAGCCTTTGTCGTCTATAAATCTTACGCCTTCCTTGAATTCGGTGCCCTCCTGCATATCCTCCGTCAATCTTCTTATAATACTGCCCTTGTCATCCCACCTGCACGGGATCTCTTTTTTTAGATAGAAGTATTTAGGTAAATCCCCTACAATTTCATTCAATGTGATATTGTTTCCTATCAGGTAATCTACTATCCTTCCCGTAGCCCAGATGCCGTCAAAGTTCAATATGTACTGGAAATCAATCTTTTCCTTCATTATCATTTGAATAATATTGGATATATTGGACTTGCTGTAGATTGTATGCCCTTTGTACTCTTCGGCCAGCCTTTCCATAACTCTCGGATAGTTATACGGAATTATTACATTCTCCATTTCTCCACTTTTAAGCCCTATTAATAAGGATAATAAGTAATATTTTTCATCCTGAACAATATTGGTTCCGTCGGTCAACTCTACCTTTTCTCCATTTTCGCTATATAATAAACCTAAATCCCCCCGGTTTTCCAATACTATATTCTTGATATCTTCTATACTCAATCCCCTGTTATCCTTGATGACTTTAACCCTGCACCCTATATCCTTCAGGTACCTCTCCGCCAAATCGCATATGTTCTTCGACGGGGAAGATATAACTAATTCGGGCTTTTGGTTTTTAATTTTATCTATATTTTTCAACTGTTCTTTTCCGTCTTTTAGATAAATTGTGGAAAAATTATATATATTTACAACATCTTCAACCTCCCCACCGGCACATCTCTTAAAGCTTTCTATAGCTAAACAGTTCTCAATCTTTTTTGACCTGTTTTTGTCTATGTTTGCCCCTTCCCCATCGATAAACTCTATGTAAATCATATCTTCGTGAAAGCTATCCCCTATTATATGGATGCCGCCGTCGGACCTGAAATATTTTACTCCGAATCTGCATATGGGTATGGTGCTGTTTTTAATGTCTATAACCCGGGAGCCCGTTGACAGTATGCCTGAAACAATAGAATTTTTTATGGATTTTGACAGATTATGTTCGTCACTGCTTATGAGATAGGTGCCCTTTTCCCCCATAACGGTGGCAAAAGCCGTGCCCAAACCGGCAGCTATTTCGGGGGTTATGCTCTCATTAAATATTCCGGAAATATTTCTGTCTCCAAACAGTTTCCGGGATACCCTCTCTTCCCATATCAAATTATTTCTCACTGTCATCTTTTCATCTATTATTTTATACGGCCATATCTTGACATTGGGTTTTATTGTGCTGTCTTTAAAAATCTTGGAATAAGGCCCTATTACCACTCCCTCAAACATCCTGCTGCGTTGGTCTACATATACATTGTTACATATGACGGATTTTCTGATTTCACAGCTTTTGGATATATTTACATTGTCCCAGATGATGCTCCTTTTTATGGATGTACCCTCTTCTATTGCACAATTATTTCCTATAACCGTATAGGAATCTATGATTGAGCCTTCCTTTATGAGAGAATTATTGCCTATGTAAATTGGGGGGTATATTTTAACCCCCTTTTCCAGGACGGTCCCCTCCCCTATCCAGATACCCTTGCCCCGCTCTTTTCCCAGAAGATAATGCATCCTTTCATCGGATAATACATCTGCATGGGTTTCTATATATGTGTTTAAATCTCCCACATCACACCAATATTCTTCCGTTATGTATCCGTACATCGGTATATTATCCCGAAGTAACCTGGGGAATAAATCCTTGCTGAAATCGAAATTTTCCCCTTGCTCATAATAATCCAATACCTCGGGTTCCAGTATATATATACCTGTATTGATGGTATCGCTGAAGACTTCCCCCCAGCTGGGTTTTTCCAAAAATCTTATTATTGCTCCATTTTCATCTGTGATAACTACCCCGTATTCTAAGGGTACCGGCTCTTTGCTCAATATTAAGGTAGCCTTGGAACCCTTTTCCCTATGAAATTCGTAGGCTTTTCTTAAATCTATATTTGTAAAAGCATCCCCGCTTATTACAACGATAGTGCTGTCAAAAAATTCATGAGCATTTTTTACGCTGCCTCCCGTGCCTAAGGGCCTATCTTCAATATAATAGTTGATATTGGTATTGAATCCGGAGCCATCCCCGAAATAATCCATTATTATCTCGGGCAGATAACATAATGTGACCGCTATATCAGTGACTCCATGCCTTTTTAAAAGGTCTATACCGTATTCCATTACCGGTTTATTGAAAATAGGCACCATTGGCTTAGGTAAATGACACGTTAAGGGTCTGAGTCTGGTGCCTACTCCTCCTGACATTATTACTCCTTTAATTGAACTCACTCCTTACATATAAAATACTTACATAAGGGTATTTTGTGAATTCCCTTGTAAATTATACATAAATAATGATTTCTACGTCCTTTAAAGGCATTTTTTGCCTGTTTTTCTTTAATCTGATTTGAATATATATTTTTATTTATAAATATACAGCCTCAAAACTTAATGTCGATGGGCAGCTTGGACATCTAATGAAGATTGAATATTTCGATGCAGGAGACATTGACGATTAGGTTGCTAAAGTGACACCGACTGGGCAAAATTTGGGCATGAGATAGGAAAACATTGACGATATAGGTTACTAAAGCCCGAATCTTTAATAGGGATTAAATATCCGTAAAAATAAAAAAACCTAAAGTTTATATATGCAATCTACATACATAGACTTTAGATTTTAATTTTAAAATAAGATCTTTTGCCCTGCTTAAGCGGCGCGGCGGCGAAGATACCGGAATTGCAACAGTCGAGTGCCTAAAAACGATGTAGACTCACCGCTGAAGCGATGTGGGCAGCAAAAATACCGAAATTGCGAGCTTTTGGAAATCGAACCGGATTATATGGTTTAATCTATAATAATCTATCTCAATCTATAGGTATAATACCCTTTATAATCTACCATCTCTATTTTATCATCATTATTCAGCTTTTCAAAAAAGTCCTTGATATCGGATTTTCCCCTCTGTTCTATAAAGGATTTTATTTCAAATTGGTTCATGGGATGCCTTCTGACGATGCTGAGCACCGCCTCATAGTCATCTTCGACCTTACTGTAAAAGCCTTCGGAAGCGAGTTTGTCTATGGAGATACCGCCCAATATTGAAACAGCTTCCTCTATGACATCTTTCGATACCTGTTTTACATATGTTTCGGCAGGAGGGCGTACGGGTGAATTGATATATAATTTATGATATTTTATTGTGCCTAATAATTCCTTTAAATCTAAAAAGAATTCTCTATTATCATTTATGCCTTCGACAATCATTGTTTCAATCCACAGTTGCCCCTTATACTCGTTGGAAAATATCTGCAGCCCTCTGATGACATCATCAAATTTTATGCTTCCATGGGGCCTGTTGATCTTTTTAAACATCTCCTCATCGGTTGCATCTAAAGAGGGAAGGATTATATCGGCATTTTTTAAATCCTCTCTCACTTTACTGTCAAACAACAGGGACCCGTTGGTTATAAGGGCTATAGGTTTATCCGTCAATAATTTCAATTCATCGATTAAAATTCCCAAATCGGCATATAATAACGGTTCACCGTCACCCACTATTGTGGCTACGTCAAATTTAATGTCCTTGCTCAGATATAATTTAAATTCTTCAACTATATCTCTATGATCAAAATACCTCTTTCTCTCATTCGTCATATTTCTTGTTCTGCCCAGTTGACAATATATGCAGGAATAATTGCAATGGCCTTCGGCTATCGGGCTTATGCCAACGGAAAGCCCCATCCTTCTCGACGGGACAGGCCCGTAAATATATTTAAAATTTGTCATATATGCCACCCCTTAAAAATAAATTATAACAATGTATTGATACATTATTTGATATGTATCCCCACACATATATTATATAAGTACACTTATTTCTTGTCAATTAGTGGCTATAATGTTGCCGATTATTATTTCAAATCAGGCTATTATGCAGGTACATATTGGGGCTATCAATTAAAAAATGCTAAATGATTACATTTGCGGGACATGTTCATAATCCCCTGCGGATTGGGATAAGAAAGGGGTGCCTACAGTACAAATTAGATAAGGCTATAAAGCAAAAAAATATTAAAGGGAGAAAAATCCCCCTCCAATATTTTTTATAATCATCAAGTTTTAGACTTTATTAAAATCCATGTTATATTATGCTGAGTGTATTGCACCTTTTTCTGTGGTTGCCATTGTAGCTTCCAGAACTGTTTCTGCCGTAGTAGGATGTGCATGTATAGTATGTGCTATTTGATCTGCAGTCAACTTGTTCTTGATAGCAACTGTAATTTCGTGTATGAGGTCTGATGCGTGAGGGCCTATGATATGTCCGCCCAGTATTGTTCCTGTGGCTTTATCGGCAATTACTTTTACTAAACCTCTTCTCTCTCCATATGTAAGAGCTTTACCGTTAGAAGCAAATAAGAATTTACCTGTGCTTATATCCAAGCCTTGTTTTTTTGCTGCTTCCTCGGTGGGGCCTACGGATGCAATTTCCGGAGTCGTAAATATAGCGCCGGGTACTACAGAGTAATCTGCTTCTACATCTTCACCCACTATGTTTGCAACGGCAACTTCTCCTTGGTAAGAAGCAACATGAGCCAATTGATTTATATTGGTTACGTCACCGATAGCATATATATTATCTACGGTTGTTTGAAGTCTGCTATTAACTTTAATTCCTCTTCTGTCACTCAATTCAATACCTAATTTTTCTAAATCAATACCGCTGAAGTTTGGAACCCTTCCTGTTGCCACTAGAACCTTATCTGCAGATACGGTCTCTTGTTTGCCTTTTCTTTGATAGCCCACAGTAACTTTACCGTCAGCCGTATCGGAAATTTCTTCAACCCTTGCACCTGTAACAAGTTTTATTTTCTTTCTCTTAGATATTCTGGTAATTTCTTTTATAATATCGCCGTCCATATTAGATAAAATATCATCTGAAGATCCTATTACCGTTACATCCACTTCTAAAGCGTTGCAAATAAATGCAAATTCCATTCCGATTACACCGCTGCCAACAATAACGATATCTTTAGGAAGTTCTTTTAAGCTTAACATTTCATCACTTGTATATACATTCTTTGATTCTTTTGCTCCCTTTATCGGTGGAATAAATGGAGCAGAACCTGTGGCAATTATTATGTATTTTGTATCGACAGTGGCTCCTGCATCCTTTCCGTCTTTTACAACAACTGTGTTTTTATCTTCTATATCTCCCGTGCCTCTCAATAGAGTGATTTTGTTCTTATCTACTAAGTATTCAATTCCCGCAACTAATTCTTTTACTATATTATCCTTTCTTTCCATTATCTTTGTGAAATCGAAAGATGGTGATTCATTGAAAATTCCAAAGTCTTCGGACTCTTTTACTAATTCGTAAACTTCTGACGAACGTACCAACGCTTTTGTAGGTATACAGCCGCGATTGAGGCATGTTCCACCTAAATTATCTTGCTCAATAAGAACTGTTTTCAAACCATTTTTTGCAGCCACTATAGCGGCAACATAACCTCCCGGTCCTCCACCTAAAACAACAACATCGCCCTCAATTTTCATTTATAACCCTCCTATTATCTCATGGATATATTTACTACAATACCTTAAGTATAACAAATGTCCAAGCATTGTCAATATTTTTACCGAAATTTATCTAAAATATAACGATGCGTAACAATATTAAAAAAAATAAAATTTTCTCCATCTTTCTTTGTTATAAATTTAACTGTTCCGATTAGAGATTCTTCATTTTATTTCGTTCATTAGAATGACATAACCCGAGACTTTTTCAGCAGTCTTGAAAAGAACAGTGTACAGAAATTTTACCAAAGATGGAGAACCGAAAATCGGGGTGCCGGAACCTTATTGGAAATTAGAAGTTGGGAAAAGAAGAGGTTACTGGAAAAGTCTCAATTTTGCAAAAATGTTGAGAATGTCATTCCGAGCCATTCAAGATTCTATATTTCATTTTGGTCGTTCAAAATAGCATAACCCGGAACTTTTTCATCAGTCTCGCACAATGGGCAATAACAAAAAATATAATATAACTCATATCGCATTTTCTTGTAATCATACCGATAATCTGCTATTCTAAATGCGAAGAATTAATTATTACGATATTTGACGAAAAGCTGAATTTTCCGATGGATACTATGAAGTAAAGGGCCTCGGATTTATTAAAATATGGAGGTGGACCCGTGAGTAATAAAATTAGAATCGGTATAGTGGGATATGGGAATTTAGGCTGCGGTGCCGGACTGGCGGTATCTCGAAACCCTGATATGGAGCTCATTGCTGTATTTACAAGAAGAGACCCCGAAACCCTGAATTCAAAACACGATGTAAAACATATATCGAAAATATTAGATTTTAAAGATAAAATTGATGTGATGATATTATGCGGGGGTTCCGCAAAGGACTTGGATGAACAGGGGCCCATGATAGTATCCCATTTTAATACGGTAGACAGCTTTGATAATCATACGCAAATCCCCGAATATTTTGAAAAGATGGACAAAAGCGCAAAAAAGTCATCAAAATTAGGCCTTATTTCTGTGGGCTGGGATCCGGGGCTTTTCTCCCTCAATAAACTCTTAGGCCAATCAATTCTGCCCAACGGCCGGGATTATACTTTTTGGGGTGACGGGATAAGCCAGGGGCACTCCGATGCTATTAGGAGGATAGAAGGTGTAAAAAACGGGGTCCAATATACCGTTCCGATTCAAGAGGTACTGGATAGGGTTAGAAATTACGAAGATATAGATATTCCGGCTAATAGAAGGCATAGAAGAATATGTTACGTCTGTGCCGAGGATGGTGCGGATTTAGATATGATTGAAAATGAAATAAAAACCATGCCGAATTATTTTGCGGGCTATGATACATCCGTATTTTTTATATCAGAAGAAGAATTGATAAAAAATCATAGCAAGATGCCCCATGGGGGATTAGTTATCCGAACAGGAATTACCGGAGAAAACAACAGGCAGACCATGGAATTTAAACTCACTCTCGACAGCAACCCGGAATTTACATCATCGGTTGCGGCTGCCTATGCCAGGGCAGTATTCAGATTGTCAAAGGAAGGTAAAACCGGAGCCATATCCGTGTTTGACGTGCCTTTCGCTTATTTATCGCCGATGAGCGGTGAAGAACTGAGAAGAAAGCTCTTATAGAGATGCACTGGATGCACTGGGGACGGTTCCTGGTGCATCACAGATTATAAGGAAGGTAAAATCGGAGCATTATCCGTGTTTGATGTGCCTTTCGCTTATTTATCACCGATGGCGGTGAAGAGCTGAGAAGAGAATTGTTATAATGATTATAAAAAAACGAGGGGTAAATTATGAAACCTTTAGCGGATAGGATACGCCCTACAAATTTAGATGAAATAGTCGGCCAGGATCATGTTATAGGTAAAAATAAACTATTAAACAGGCTTTTAGAATCTAATATGGTCCCTAATATGATCTTTTTCGGTCCCTCGGGAACGGGCAAAACCACTGTGGCCGATATAATAGCAAGGGCTTTTAACAAGAAATTTTTTAAACTGAACGGGACGAATGCAAACATTGACGATATCAAAAATATCATATCTCAAATCGGTACCTTCGGCACCATGAACGGTATTTTATTATATATAGACGAGTTACACTATTTAACAAAACGTCAACAGCAGCCCATACTTGAACATATAGAAAACGGGGATATAACCCTAATCGGAAGCACTACGGAAAACGTTAATTTTTCTATATTCAATGCCCTTCTGAGCAGATCCACAATCATAGAATTTAAGGCATTACATACGGACGATATAATCAAGGGATTGAAAAGGGCCCTGTCTCTGGAGGAAAAAAGGCTCGCTATAGAAATCACATATGAGGATAGTGCCCTGAATTATATCGCGGAGGTTGCCGGCGGGGATTTGAGGAGAGCCTTAAATACGATAGAACTGATAATAAATACATACGCTATCTATAACCCCGATAAAATTGATATAGATATAGAAAAGGCCATAGAATGCTCCCAGAGCAAAATTACCCATTATGACAGGGATGGGGATAATCACTATAACCTGCTGAGTTTTTTCCAAAAGAGTATTAGGGGGTCGGATGAACAAGCCTGTATACATGCTCTTGCAAGGCTGATTAAAGGCGGGGATTTAAACTCTATCTGCAGAAGGCTTTTGGTTATCGCATCTGAAGATATAGGATTAGCATATCCGCAAGCAATTTCTATAGTAAAGGCCTGTACGGATTCCGCCCTGCAGCTCGGTCTGCCCGAGGCAAGAATACCCCTTGCCCAGGCTACCATACTGCTCGCTTCCTTACCTAAATCTAATTCGGCATATAGAGCAATCGATGCCGCCCTAGCCGATTTGGAAAAAATTGATGTGGGACATATACCCTATAATCTATGTGATACACATTCTAACTCATTTATTAAAAATAAATCAGCTTATCTATATCCCCACGATTATCCGGACAGCTATGTAGAACAGCAGTACATGCCTGAAAATATCAAACATAGGATTTATTATGAGCACGGGAATAACAAATTCGAACAATCTATCAAATCCTATTGGAGCAAAATTAAAAATAAGAAGTAAAATGCAACGGGGACTGAAATGCAACGGAGACGGTTTCTGGTGCATCACAGATTAATTTGAGTAAGACAAACCTATGCACACAACACAAAAAAACTGGGGGTATGAATTTTAATGGATGCAACAGGAACCGTCCCCAGTGCATCAAAAGGAAGGTAAAATCGGAGCCTTATCCGTATTTGATGTGCCTTTCACTTATTTATCGCCGATATGCGGTGATAATATTTAAAAAAACTAAGCCTATTGATTTAAACCAATAGGCTCCATTTTTTGTATCCTTGTTTTATTCAAAATCTTCATCCAGTGATCTTATGCATGGCACATGGGGTATATTTACCTGTGGCGGGAACAATGACGGAAATGCCGGGCATACTTCTCTTGCACTGACTTTCTGTTCACAGAAACCTGTACTCAATACACATAATTGTACGGGTACCTTGATTTTTTTCTCACATGTAATACATAATGCAACTGCTAAATCAGCAGTAACCTCTCCTGTTGTCGAGTCTATTTTAATATTGTTGGCAATTTGCTGAGGCCGCAATCTGGGAAAGAATGCAATATTACAAAATTCTGTAAATTGCGGTAGGAATGTTGAATCAAACACTGAAGGCATACATAATTCAAAGAAATTAGTTAATGTTTGATTAACCGGCATCCTTGCCCTGAGAGTTGCGCTGTGAGTTTTACAGTCATGGTCTGTTGTATAATCAATATCCATTGCTATCGAGATACTGCCTGTTATATGAACCTCCTGTGATCCGAATACAGGGGTACCCCTTGACTTCCCATCACATTCCGAAGTATCTGCATAAATTAAATATTGTAGCAATCCGGCAGGTCCCGGCACTGTAACAGGGCATCCCTTGCAGTCGGTAACAAATTGTGCACCTGACAATGTCGTTATCGGAGTAACTATCAAATTTCTAGAGTCATTGATGTTATCGGGATTAAAAAATTTTTTTGCCTTAATACTTCGTACCTTGGTAATTTTAGCTCCTGAACCGCATCTTGTCGGTAAACGTCCGAAGGATACTCTATTCCCTATCTGTAATCCCTGAAGATTAAATGTTACTCCATCATATACCTTATCTACAAATATACATTCTCCAACTACTCCGTCTAAGCATCCGTTAAAAGAGCAACCTGTATCGGAAATGCAACATGATCTATCTATTGTAACTGTTTCTTCACACGGTTTTCTACATTTTTCCATTATATTCACTCCTTTTCTATATTGTTCATAAGAATAAACTCCCAATTTAAATTCCTACTTACTTTACAATATGAAATAAGATTGATTTCGGTGCTACCGGACAGTAATCTTTTATATTTATTTTGCATATATTTTAATAGCAAACAATGCCTTCAAAATTTTACACAACGTTCTCCTGTCTTCATAGATAAAAACAGTTGTTTAAAACCATAGTTTCTAAAAAAATAGGAAGTGATATTATGGCCTTTATAAGAGGATATGAGTTTGTGGTCGAAAATAAATCCGGAATGGTCTTTAATTTTTATTTAAACACACAAAAACATATCGAGTATATAATTTCGGACGAAAAACGTAGATGGAAGGAAAGGGAGTTGGTGTTCAATCAAGCAACCGAAAAATTTCATTTAGATATCGATGATAATGATAATATACATATTATTAGTTATAGTAAAAATGGGTGCCTGTATTATCATCAATATTTAGATGAGGCATGGGTAAACCATTTAATTTTGCACTATCCCACAGGGCAAAGAATTATCTATCCAATAATAAAACATATAAACGGTCAAATTCATATATTTTATTATTTATTACATGATGAATCCCGGGATAAGGCTCATCTGCTTCATTTAAAATTCTATGATAAAGAATATAGTACAAATCATATTATTACTGTAAATAATCATGAATATATCAATCCCTTTAAAGTTTTTGTAAATAATGATGAGATAATTCTGCTGTATACATCTATAGTTGAAGGGCATGAACAGATACTTGTTTCTAAATTCAATATGTCCACCGAGATGTGCTCCGACCCGTTATGTATTACATCTTCGAAGGATAAAAAAATATATTTAGATGCCCTGCGGTATAATGATAAAATGCTGCATCTTATCTGGAGTAAATTTGATGAGGAATACTTGGCCGTTCAGTATTTAAAATTAAATATCGATACGATGACGACAGACAAATCGAAACCTGTTTCCCTGTCTGCAAAATCAAGCTGTTCTTTTCCAATCCCGGTCTATTATAAAAATATATTATGGGCTATCTGGACAGAAATGGAGAAAATAGTTTCATGTTATTCCATCGATATGGGAAAAAACTGGTCCGAACCCTATATTCATGAAGATACTAAAAAAATTGATTTCAAACAATATCGTTATCTGACAAGCCATACTGATAATAAAGAAGGTATTTTATGCGACTTTGTTTTTGGAACCCCCTACCCCAATATACAGTTTTTAGGATTCGGAGGTGAAAATGATGATGAAATACCGACAAAATAGCAGCACTTTTGTACCTAGGAAGAAAATTACACCGGATCCCAATACTCCGGCAGATGACATTCCTGATCCTTCAAATGAAAAGTTAATACTGCAGATTGAGGAATATAGTAATAGAATGAGAGAATTACAAGAACAGCTAAAATTTAGGGATAACGAAATACTTTCCGCTAATGAGCTTATAGCTTCTCTTCAGGAAGAGATAACCGGGCTCAAGGATATGCAAATCTCCGGCATCCCCGGCGATACTGCCGAAAAGGTTAGTTTGGATATCAAATTGAGTGATATCGAAGGGGAAAATGTTAAACTTAAAAAAGAATTCGATATACAAGAAGAGGAAAATGTTAAACTTAAAAAAGAAATCGGCATACAAAATGAACACATCCAATTGCTCTATGTTTTAATAACAATACTGTCTATAATATAAACATGCAAAGGAGCACAAACATCATTGCAGCAATGCAAAATATTTGTGCTCCCTGTATTTAAATACTTTAAATTAAGTATCCCGAATTAAGTACTTCCAATTAAGCATCTCAAATTAAGTATCCCGAATTGAGTACTCACAATTAAGCGTCTAAAATTAAGCATCTTAAATTAAATACGCCCATTAAGCATCTCGAATTAGGTATCCCGAATTAAGCATCTCGAATTAAGTATCCCGGTTTCTATTCATATAGTTTAAAGTTCCGGCAGAGATTCCTTACCATCTGTGAAACTTCATCAATTTTCTCCGGGTTATTTATGATGGTGTATATAATTTCTGCAATGGTCACCATATCGCTTTCTTTCATCCCCCTTGTGGTAACTGCGGGGGTTCCGATACGGATACCGCTGGTTATAAACGGACTCTGGGGATCGTACGGTATAGTATTCTTGTTGAGAGTAACACCCACTCTATCTAATAGCTTTTCTGCATCTATGCCCGTAATATTTTTATTCCTCAAATCAACGAGTAATAAATGATTGTCTGTTCCGCCCGATACGAGGTCAAATCCCCTCTCCATCAACTCTTCCCCTAATTTCTTAGCATTTTTTACAATCTGCTGTTGATATTCCTTAAACTCCGGAGTCAGGGCTTCTTTAAACGAAACAGCTTTGGCGGCAATAATATGCATCAACGGGCCTCCCTGTATTCCCGGGAATATTGCCTTATCAACAATACCCGCATGCTCTTTCTTGCACAGAATTGCTCCGCCCCTAGGGCCTCTCAATGTTTTATGTGTCGTTGTAGTGACAAAATCCGCATATTCACAAGGATTTTGATGCAATCCGGCTATGATCAGCCCTGCAATATGGGCCATATCAACCATTAAATATGCCCCCACTTCATCTGCGATCTCTTTAAACCTTTTAAAATCAATCTTTCTCGGGTATGCGGTAGCGCCTGCAACAATGAGCTTCGGTTTGGCTTCAACGGCGATTTTTCTCACTTCGTCATAATCAATCAAATGGGTATCCTTATCAACACCATAGGCGACAAAATTATAATATGTACCGGAAATATTTGCCGGGCTGCCATGGGTTAAATGGCCTCCATGGGATAAATTCATTCCTAAAACCTTATCCCCGGGTTTTAGTACGGCAAAATATATTCCTGTATTAGCGCTCGTTCCCGAATGAGGTTGTACATTAGCATGTTCGGCATTAAACAATTTTTTAAGCCTGTCCCGCGCTAAATTTTCGACGATATCCACTTTATCGCAACCGCCATAATATCTTCTCCCCGGATATCCTTCCGCATATTTATTTGTTAGCTGACTTCCCATAGCCTCCATCACTGCTTCCGTAACGAAGTTCTCGGATGCAATCAGCTCAATATTATCCCTTTGCCTCCGTATCTCTTGCATAATTACATCGTAAATCTCCGGGTCATTTATCTTTAGCATGTCGAAATTCATCAGTTATTCTCCTTTCATTTTGCTGATGTGGTTAATAATATACTTCATTATAGTTTTTTTACATACATTTTACAAGTGGATATTTTGTTTATTCTAATTATGTTATCATATTTGTATAATAATTATTAATTTTATTTCATTTATTTGTTATACTCTGCTTTAAACAGGGTATTCCTTTAATGGCACTTACATTTTGAATTATAATCTGGTATAATTATTTTTCCGGAGGTGATAAAAAAATGCTTGTCAGTGAAGCGATATGCAGCAGAAAAAAGAAATTATTGGTGATATCTCTGTATGCCGGGGAGATAATGCTCAAAAATGGAGCCGAAACATACAGGGTTGAAGATACGATAATCAGATTGTGCAAATCTAAAAATCTGCCCTATGTGGAAGCCTATGTTACTCCTACGGGGATATTTATGTCCATGGACAGTAAAGGTGAATCTCAAGACGAAATTATATCCTATATCAAGCGTATCAAATGCAGGGGGATAAATCTGAACAAAATAGCCGAGGTAAATAATTTTTCAAGGAATTTCGTTGAAGGCAAAATACCTATGGACGAAGCCCTACCGGCGTTAAAAGCCATTGACAGTTCAAAGCCCTATTCAAAACGTATCGGGGCTTTGGCAGGCGGGGGGCTTGCCGCAGGTTTTTTCGCTCTGTTATTTGGCGGTAATTTTGCAGTATTTATAGCAGCTTTTATAATCGGCAGTATTATACGATATATGATGTGCTGTTTGGGAGAAATGAAATTCCCGCCTTTTTTATCAAATATTATAGGGGGGGCATCAATGACCCTGATGGCAATTTTATTTTTCTACATTGCCTCGTTGATGAATATAGCTTTGGATGTTAATAAAGTAATTACCGGTGCTATCATGCCATTAGTACCGGGTGTGGCCATCACAAATGCGGTTCGGGATTCTATTGCAGGTGATCTGGTATCAGGGACGGCAAGAACGGCTGAAGCTTTGATTATTGCTATTTCAATCGCTTTTGGAGTCGGTTCTGTCCTAAAACTTTGGTTTTTTATATCTGGAGGTCGTTTATTATGATTGGATATATTAAAAATTTTGTCCATGCATATATGTCTACCGTAGGTTTTGCCATAATATTTAATGCACCTAAAAATACTTTGCTCAAATCAGGTTTTGCCGGAGGACTGGGTTGGACTGTTTACACACTTGCTATGAATATATCTGATTCCGTTGTCATTTCCACTTTTATAGCAGCTATGACCGTAGCTTTAATCGGTGAATATCTTGCAATCACGGATGGAAATCCTATCACGGTATATATAATACCCGGTATTATTCCCTTAGTCCCCGGGTTTGGCCTGTATTATACCATGCTCTCGGTTGTGGAAAAACAATTTGATAAGGTCGCCGATTACGGAAGTGAA
>DASRMO010000088.1:0-2790 GCA_035647895.1 Clostridia bacterium | reverse complement strand
GAAATTTATACGGCAAAAATGATCATCATATCATTGAAAGTATATTCAAGGCCTTCGCTAAAGCATTGGACAAGGCAACCAGTTATGATTCGAGGATTGAAGGGGTCCTGTCCACAAAAGGGAAATTATAAAAAAACCGGGGGGTCAGGTACAGTGGTTATTTTTGACCCCATGGTTCTCGGCGAACCTGACCCCATGGTTCTTTTTATGGATAGATGAAAGTGAGTGTGATAAAATAAATGTTGATATACCCGGCAATAGATATAAAAGATGGGAAATGCGTGATGCTTACCCAAGGTAAATTCCATAAAGAAAAAATATATTATGATGATCCGAAGGAAGTCGCAAAACTTTGGGAGCGAAAAGGGGCCAGGGCTTTGCACATCGTGGATCTGGACGGAGCATTGAAGGGGAAGAGTAAAAATTTTGAGATCATCAAAGAAATTATCAAAGAGATAAATATTCCTGTACAAATAGGAGGTGGCATCAGAAATTTAGAAATAATTAAAACATTGGTTGATATCGGCGCGCATAAAGTGATAATAGGTACTAAAGCGGTGCAGGATGAGGAGATGCTCAGACAGGCAATAAACACATATGGAGAAAAAATCGCAGTAGCCATAGATGCTAGGGACGGCTGTATCGCGGTGGATGGCTGGACAAAAACAAGCGCAGTGGATGCCCTGCAATTTGCCAAGAAGATACAGAAATTGGGGGGAAAAACTATTATATACACAGATATAGCAAGGGATGGAATGCTGAAAGGACCCAATTTTGAGGGGATTAGAAAGATAAATGACAGCGTGTCCATAGATGTTATAGCATCCGGTGGTGTGTCTTCCGCAGAAGACCTGCGAAAGTTGTCCGAAATCGGAATAGCGGGAGCCATTGTCGGAAAAGCCCTCTACGAGGGGAAAATAAATTTAACTGATTTAAAGGTGGTATAAAAATGAAAGAAAAAAGAATTATTCCTTGTTTGGATATAGATAACGGAAGAGTGGTAAAGGGAGTAAAATTTACGGATTTAATCGATGCGGGCGATCCGGTTGAAGTCGCAAAGGCCTATGAATTGCAGGGAGCGGATGAACTTGTGCTATTGGATATCGATGCAAGCGGTGAAGGCAGGGGAAAGATGCTGGATATAGTAGAAAAGGTGGCTGCCGATATATCTATTCCATTAATAGTGGGGGGCGGGGTCAGAAGTGTGGAGGATTTCAAGCAATTATTGGAGAGCGGTGCCGACAAGGTGTCCATAGGTTCGGCTGCTGTTTACACTCCCCCTATTATTACGGAATGTGCCGAGACTTTCGGCTCTTCAACAGTTGTTGCATCGATTGATGTAAAACCGTATAAAGAGGATGTTTATAGTGTATATATAAAAGGTGGCAAAGAAGACGCGGGATTGGAAGCGATAATTTGGGCGAAGACATTAGTAGGGCTGGGTGCCGGAGAAATTTTGCTTACCAGCATAGATAAAGATGGCACGAAGGACGGATATGATATTGAAATCACAAGTGATATAAGCGTGTCGGTAAAGGTTCCTGTGATAGCCTCCGGCGGTGCGGGCAAATTAGAAGATTTTTATGATGTTTTTACAAGGGGAAAAGCGGATGCGGCTTTAGCGGCTTCTCTGTTTCATTTTGGGGAGATCAGCATAAAAAGGGTCAAACAATACCTGGGCAGCAGGGGAATTCGCGTAAGAAAGTAAAAAAGTAAAAAAGAGCCGGACACTTGGCTGTCCTGCTGTCGGTAATGAGCAAGAAAGGTAGAAAAATAAAAAAGAACCGGCACTCGGCTGCCCTTAAGGGTTGCCGGTAATGAGCAAGAAAGGTAGAAAGATAAAAATGAATAAATTAGAAAATTTAAAATTTGATGAAAGAGGTTTGATACCCGCCATAGTGCAGGATGTTGATACAAAAGAGGTCTTGATGCTCGCCTATATGAATGACGACTCTCTGAGGAAAACTTTGGGAACCGGAGAAACGTGGTTTTGGAGCCGCAGCAGAGAAGAATTATGGCATAAAGGAGAAACATCCGGGCATATCCAAAAGGTAAAAAGTATAAATTATGACTGTGATGGAGACACACTTTTAATTCAGGTAGAGCAGGTAGGGGTGGCCTGTCATACAGGAGCCAGAAGCTGTTTTTTCAACCTCATTTATCTTTATGAAGAAGAAAAAGGGGAAAAAATAGATTCCGATATAATAGAGAGGTTGTATGAGATTATTACGGATAGGAAGCTAAATCCTAAGGAAAATTCTTATACAAATTATTTGTTGGACGAAGGGCTGGATAAGATTTTGAAAAAGGTTGGGGAAGAAGCGTCAGAAGTTATTATAGCTGCTAAAAATCCTGATAGGGACGAACTGATTTATGAAACCGGAGATTTATTGTACCATCTATTGGTCTTATTAAATAAAAAAGATGTTGTTCCCAGGGAGATTTTTGCGGAACTGGGAAATAGATTCAGGTAATATTTAAGTGCGGGAATGTTAGGTGCTGATTTTCTGTGTTCAAAAATAATGAAGAACCCCGATTTTTAGGGCTCTTCATCATTTTTTATCCGACAGCTCAAAAACAATGGGGACTGTACCTGCCGACTGGTCTTTGTTAGCCGGAGGGACTGTCCCCGTGGTTTTTATACCCCTAGTTTTTAGCTTATGATTTATGAGTTTACCTCGGAATACAAACTATTTGACCTATCTGTAAAGCATTCGGATTTACACCCGGGTTAGCTGCTATAATAGCATTTACTGTTGTGTTAAATCTTATGGCAAGAAGATAGAAGGT
>DASRMO010000087.1:0-3751 GCA_035647895.1 Clostridia bacterium | reverse complement strand
TTCACTCAGTATTTCAGGCTGTGCATCATCGTTTATATAAATCGGTAAAAACTCTATGTTCTCTATACCTTTTTTATTGATATGGATTTTGGTAATAACGCCCTCCCGAGTTTCTTGGGACCACAGCTGATCAAAAATAAAATTACCCAGGCTGTGAAGGATGTATTTCCCTTTATATATTTCAATATTTTGTACTACATGGGGATGGCTGCCCAATACCAAATCGGCTCCCGCATCTATAGCTAGTCGGGAATAGTATATTTGATTCTCATCAGGTTCGGAAGCATATTCGGTGCCTACATGCAGGTATACTACTGTGAAATCGGCGTTTTTTGTCGCTTTTACAATGGCGGTATTTATTTTCCCGGCATCCAAGGCCGCTGTACTCGTACTGTCGTCAATATTATATGAAACCTGTGCTATATCATGATCGGTAAAGGCCAAAAATGCCAGTCTCAGACCGTTGGTTTCAATATATCGAGGTTCATAGGCTTCTTCGCATTTGCCGGCACCGATATGTTCTATATCTGCATCGTCCAGATATTGCATGGTGTCCAGCGCTCCTTGAACACCAAAGTCCATCAAGTGATTATTGGCCAGTGACAGTATATCAAAACCCGCATCTTTAAGGGCCGATGCCATATAAGGGTCGGCCCGCAATATCATTTCAGGAACTTTTATATCTCGACCGGGGGTTATCGGGTTTTCCAGATTGCCAAAGGTAATATCCCCGTTCCGCAAGAACTGACCGACATCAGCAAAGGAATAGCTTGGGTCCTCATGTTCTTTTGTTTTTTGGGCTACATACCGGGAAAGCATAATATCTCCCACCGCCACCAGGCAAACAGGGTCTTGCTTCTCCGGAAGCCCCATACGAGCCTGTTTAAAGGATTCAATATCATAGAAAATTTCGTATTTATTGTTAAATGAAGTACAATTAATGCCTATTAACAGCCATGCTATAAGTAGAAGGCTCAATAATACTGTTTTTATTTGTTTCATTGGGCAATAAAGGTTTTTGTCCAAGGAGCAAGGGGTGGCGCTTCGCCGGCATTCAACATTTCCTGCCATTTCTTATCGGTCAGGCGATCATCAATAGGCCAGTCAAATTCATAATGGGAATAAACCCCTCCTTTGGCAATTCTTAAGCTGCCTTCCACCGGAACTACCGCATATATTTCATAAATATGCCCTGTGGCCTCCTGTAATACATTCCCGTTGGGATCCGTGGCTACATCGGCAACAAGCGCCGCCGGGTTTTCATATATAGCGGAACGATGGTCAACCCCTTCATCCCGAAGGGCTTCCAGCCAAAAATGTTCAAGTTGCCCGCCATAGGAACGAATCAGGTCATATTCCTCATCAGTGAGGGGTATATCGGATAGTTCCTTTTCCGAAATAATCTTCAAAGAAAGGGCTAATTGTTCTAACCTCTCCAGATTTTCCTGATCTCTATCGTCTATAAGTCCCCGGGTAGACAGACCTTCTCGGGTCATATTTACAAGAGCAGCCAGCCTGGCGTAGAGCTTCGGATTCGGTTCCACATATCCACGATCGTCTACCCCTGCCATGCCGCCGCCCATTTCGGCGTAAATTTGTTTGGCATAGAGTATTGTATCGTGCTTGAGCTCGGTCCAGCTGGACAAAAAGGTATTCAATTCCTTATGGAGCCAAGCCTTATTGTGCATAAAGGACGGATATCCTTCACTTTTTTCGCCGATTAAAGTATCGAGAGTATAGAGCCAGCTCCAATAAAGATTTTGGGTCCAAGTTTCGCCGTCCAGGTCCGCAATGTACTTGCGCAATTTATCCATATTTTCAGGGTATCCTTCATAACCGGTTTCACCCGTGTCTTCCAAAATGGTATAGGCCTCTTCAGAACCTAAGGCCGCCGGGATATCTAAGGCTTTAGGCAACATTCTTCTTTGTCCCTGTTTATCTTCTTTTACTTCACGATAAACCAGTCTTTGAAAGATTGAAGCATCCAAAGTAAATCGCTGTCCCATGAAACGAAAACCTTTGATTTCCGCTTCGCGGTCCGGCTGTATTTCCTCATCGAAGATGGGGATTGAATTTATTGTGGGGGGTTCTAGTTTTGTCGCCGCTTTCAAAAAATCTTGCCATTTATCTTTATTGGCAGTTATCTCTTTCAGATCAATCTTATTACCGTAAATTTCACCTAAGAGTTCGTTGTATTGGGGATATGATAAATCGTCGCTTTTACCCACAAAGAAGCAGGTCGGCTGATATATTTTATCCCATTTTTGAAGGTTGTCATTTTTATCAAGGGCCAGGGTCATCAAAGCTGCCGATTTGGTTTCATCCTCATCCTTGAGTCTGAAAGTTATTCTGCCATACCACATCATGGCCTTAAAATATGAACGTAAGCTTTCATCATTATCGTAATGTCCCCGGGGTATATACTGGGAATAATCTTCCTTAGGAGAATCCAAAACGTTAAGATTTTGTCCGAGACTCATAAGGGGAGAAATCTCAATACCTTCATGGCTTTTTATAAGTTCAAGCTCTTGATTGACTTCTTTTGTGATTTCCTCAGGAATAGATATGCCCGGATTCAGCAATTTTCCGGCTACGGCAAAAAAACCTAGGTTTCTTAGGGCCGCATTTTCCCAATCGGTACCTTTGAGGGTTTTATATTGATTTTTTGTTTCCAACAGCATAGCTTCAGTCAATTCTTCTAATTCTATGGCCAGCTTTTCTTTTTCAATAACACGCAGCAAGTGGCTAAAAAATAAATGATAGTTATGTAACATGGAGTCGGTGGTGATAAAGCTGGGTATAGGTTCATAGGAATTGATTTCATAAAGCATGAAAAATTCCCGGTCACTCCCCGGCATCACGACAAAACCGTTTTCTACAAGCAGCCGCTTTGCTTCGGCGGAAAACTCAAACATATCCCGGTTGGTTATGTTGCCCAGCTCGGGGTCAACTTTATAGGGTTCTACGCTTGGTGAACAATCAACTGCTTTTTCATTATAATTAGCAAAACCTGTGGTTGTCGCCAAGGGCGGGATTACTGTTTTTGCATTTTGTTCCGAATCTTTCTTGCCAGAATTCTGATTACAGCCTGTCATAACTAAAAGAAGCAAAACCATACAGAGTGGCAGTAGTCGGATTTTACCTTTACTTTTCATCAAAAATTCCTCCCATCGTGTGACAAAAGGGGACGTACCTAATTTGTCACCTTATTTTGGTGTGACAAAAGGGGACGTACCTAATTTGTCACTTTATTTAATCTTGGCAATAATTCCTCTGGATATACCCGTTGCCCTTTCTATTTGCCTTATAGAAAATCCCTCAATCTCTCTCAATTGTGAAATGATTTTGTTACGCTGGTCCTTCGGTAGCAATCCTATTTCATGGGCTATTATCATGGCCGCGGATATGTATTAGAGAGACTTTAATGATTAAATCAATATTCTATTCTGGAAAAACCCCAGCCGTTCCATTGCCATAAGGTTATTTCACATTTCTTGGGATCAGTATAGCTTCCCTCCTTGACCACCAGTTCTGTTTTGCCATCACCATCAAGGTCTATAAGAGTAGCACGGTATATTGGATGATCTAAATTCGAGGATTGCCATACCGGTTTGAGTTTATTTTTTTCAAATCGGTATATGAAAAGGTGATTTTTAATACTTGTATCCTCCTCTTTAATCCAGAAAGGTTTATAAGGGCCAAAACTTCCTTTTTTCCAGACAGAAAGATTGAGTTCAGGTTTACCGTTATT
>DASRMO010000086.1:0-3468 GCA_035647895.1 Clostridia bacterium | reverse complement strand
AGGGTAGACTTGCCATGATCAATATGTGCTATAATAGAAAAGTTACGAGTTCTTTCCTGTCGATCACCTGGCATACTTCTCCTCCTCAACTATAAATAATTTTCTAAAGTATATCATACAATTTTTATATTTTGTAGCTATAATAAATAATTTATAACCCTAATAGTCCTTACAAAAAAATGCCGGAATAACCGACACTTTAAATATAATGCACTTTAGAATACCTGCCCAATCTTCTCCCTTATACTATAAATCATTTTCTTTAATTGTGCAAATTTATTGTGTATTTGAGATTTTATAACGGAAATATCGACTAGATGAGAATCTCCCATTATATAAACTACATAATTGCCGTCTCCTGCCTGCCTATATGATATCAAACCGGCTTCAGCTATCCCCAAGGTTGTTCTTATCTGAAAATCTACCGCCAACAGGCCACAGATTAATAAAATAATTTGTATAAGGATACATATTCTAAAAAACCTTTTGAGTTTGTTTTCTGTTTTTTTACGTTCTACCCTGCTCATCCACATCACCATTATTATTGTGGACCTTTTTACAGGTTTTAAACCCATCCGGGCCTATTCAGATAATAACTTTAATGCATCAGCGACAACATCTGCAAAATAATGACCCGCCCTTTCGGCTTCTTCTATGGTATTGGCATTGGCTCCCAGCTCTACCAATGCCGAATGATTAGATAAATATTGATTATAGCTTCCATATTGTTTAACTAAAATATCTTTGCTAAAACCGGGATATTTACTATCACTCACCGCCTTGACAAAACGGGCAAAACACTCTACCTCTTTTCTGTTTTTACTTGTAGCCCCGATGACAAATTGAAAACGTGCAGCATATTCACCATTTATTTTAACTCTGCTGTTTTCGATTAATTTTGTTCTATCATTTCTTGTATCTATTTTATCAAATCCGTCCCTATGTACATCTAAAATCACCCTTATTGAGGAATTCTTCTCCAATATGGATTTAACCGTAGCGGCAGATCTGTTATAAGAGCCGCTATAAGAAGGATAATCATGATATGTAGTATCATGTATCACGTTATAATCTTTTTTTTCTAACTCTGCTGCGATGATATCAGCAACTCCCATTACGGTATATTCTTTTTTTAGGCTATGATAGTTTCCTTCGGTTACGGGCTTATATGATTCTGTACCATGGGTATGATATATTAAAATACTCGGCTTATCTTTTTCAATTTTTATAGATTCCGGTTTCGTTACATCCTTTAAATCTGCTATGGAAACAGAATTTAAACTGTCAACAATATTTTCATCATCTATTGCATATATCCCCTCTTTTTCATCATCTTCCGGCTCATTTTTATCAGTATTATATTCATCCGTAATATCCCTATCGGCCGATACGGATTTTTCCTCCCCATTGCCATCGACAAGATGAATTTCTCTCGTCCAATCTTCTTCTGTCTGTTTATCCCCGTTATCAGGTATATTCGCCATTAATATATCGTGGTGTGCAGCAGCAACCGGAAACTGTGCCTGTATAAAAGTTAACGGATTATTAAAATTTATTTTAAATATACCTGTAAAAAAAGATGAACTTAATCCCTCAAGCGAAGGCTTCAATGCATATTGCCCCTGTGCTTTTTTATTTGGAAATGTATATTGTATTATCCTGATAAAAAAATTACTATCTATTTTCTTATATTTGTCCGGCATCAAAAACCGGTTTTGATAATTTTCTTCACCGGCCATACTCAACGGTTTCCTATTAAATATTAATTTTGATAGCAAAAATAGCATCAATAGGAGCAATAATAATATAATTATATAGCGATTCCTCGATACTTTCTTAAAATTTTTCAAATAAAGCACCCACTTTCTCTTTTGCATTTCTATAATAATTATGAAAATAATAGGTGCTTTATTACTATAAATAGTTAATGTATATACCGATTAACATCTTTTAAATCAATTCCCGGATGCATGGCAATGTTGATACCGTTTGCAATAATCTGTGAAAGATTGGTAATTATCTCATCCACTCCTTTTGGAGTAACAATTATATTAGCACTATACGGTTCCAATACCTCTTTAATCAATTCATACTTTTCCTCTTTTTCCAATTCCCTTAACATATTATAAAATTGTGAACCAACCTTTGTTTGTTTAGAAAATGCCTCAATTACCATCTCTATGGTGTCACTGGTCAGAGTTGCGGCGTCTACCACAGTCGGTACCCCTATTGCTATAACAGGTACCCCCAGATTTGACCTATCCAAAGCCTTTCGCTCGTTTCCTATCCCCGAACCGGGTACAATTCCGGTTGTGGAAATCTGTATTGTTGAATTGATCCTTTCCACCTTTCTTGAGGCTAATGCGTCCACTGCAATAACAATATCCGGTCTTGAATTATCAACTATTCCTTTTACTACTTCACTGATCTCCAGCCCCGTGGTTCCCATCACTCCGGGTGAAACCGCGCTCATCTCTATGACATCTATATCTTCTTTCTTGTTGTAAAGTTTAAACAGATGCCGAGTAACAAAAACTTTTGATACAACCTTAGGGCCTAAGGAGTCAGGCGTCACATCCCGATTTCCTAAACCTACCACGAGCGCTTTTATTTTTTCTTTTTTAGGTACTATGGCTTTGAGTTCCTTAGCCAATAATTTACTCATCTCGTCTTTGAAATCCGCATCGGCTTTTCTGAGGCTGCCGCTTTCTAATGTAATGTATTTCCCAATTGGTTTTCCCATAGCATTCGCCCCATTTTCATTCAATACCTCCACTCGCGTAATTAAAACATCCCCTACCTCCTGTTTATCTACAGAAACACCAAGAATTTCCTCTTGGCTCTGTTCCCTATGTATTTCCCTAGCCTCTAATGCTAAATCCGTTCTCGGTTGAAACATTGCATTCCACCATCCTCGCATAATTTTTAATAGTTAAATTGCTTTATTTATTATCTGTAAGTTTTTATATATTAATGTGTTCAAAAATTAAATAGGGTATAATTTTATTATTTAATGTCAATAAATCCAATATAAATATATTTTTTATTGCATTATGCTTAAATTTTTGATAAAATTACAGATGTTAATGGCACGCAAGGGGGTGAGTATATTGGCAAACATTAAATCAGCACAGAAAAGAATTTTGGTTACTGCTAAAAATACCGCAGCAAACAGAAGGATCAAATCACAACTTAAGACCGCAATCAGGAGGTTTGAAGAGGCTCTGGATTCTCAAAATTATGAAGAAGCAAAATCAAGGTTGAAATTTGTTGAAAAAAAGCTTTATCAAGCTGCAGCTAAGGGAACCATCCATAAATCCAAGGCTTCAAGAAAAGTTTCGAGGCTCGCTAAAAGATTAAACAAAGCAATATAGTTGCCCCTGAATCAGAAACCAGAAATCAGTGTTCGGGTCTTTAAAGGATTTCATATCCTTTTAACAGATTTCCGGCACTTTGTTCTAAAGTTTT
>DASRMO010000085.1:0-6717 GCA_035647895.1 Clostridia bacterium | reverse complement strand
CGCGATTTATAGCCATTGAAAGGCCTTTTCTTACCTTTGCGTTATTAAATGGTTTGATATTTGGGTTTATATTATAATAATATGTACCGATTTGTAGTCCGATCTCCAATTCAGGATCAGCTTTCTGCTTAAGTTGATTAATCACTGAAGCCGGGATATCTACCAGAATATCATATTCTCCACCCTGGTATTTTTGCCAGGCAGTGCTTTGATCTTCTAAAATATCTAAATCAATACCATCCAATTTAATCTTCTTCGCATTATAATAGTCCTCGTTTTTTTCTAACACTATTTTATCATTATGTTTCCATTCGATCAGTTTAAATGGCCCATTGCTTACATAAGTGGTCGGATCCTTTGCCCAATCCGAATCTTTTTCGGCAACATTTTTACTTACAGGGAAATATGTATGAAATGCTGTTAATTCCAGAAAATATGCGATAGGGGTTTCCAAAGTCACCTCAAGAGTCTTTTTATCTAAAGCGGTAACCAAAACATCATCTGCAGAACCTTCCCCTGTATTATATGCTTTAGCTCCTTTTATGTAGTACAGTATTGACGCATAGTTGCTTGCAGTCTCAGGCGCTAAGGCTCTCTTCCAAGAGTATTCAAAATCTTCAGCTGTGATTGGATCACCATTTGTCCAGGTTATTCCATCGCGCAGTATAAAGGTATATGTTGTCCCACACTCGGACACTTCATAGCTTTCAGTCATACCTTCAACTAATTTTCCATTTTCATCAAAAGTCATAAGTCCTTCAAAAACGTTTTCTAAAATCCATGATTCATGAGTTCCTTGGACCAATGCCGGATCTAATGAGCCGGGCTCACTACCGTTATTTGCTCTCAAAATCTTCTTTTTGGTGTCTTCTACATCTTCATCTCCCGCTTTAACAGACGGAGAAAAACATCCTGTGACTATCATTGCCAGTATGAGTAGAATACCGGTGAACAACATTAACCTTTTTTTCATAATTAAAATCCCCCTTTATGTTGGTTGAATCTATAGTTTGTTTACAAAGGATATAAAAATTTTTATAGTGACTATGTTTTTAAAGATTTATTTTTGATTACTGTCAACCCATTCTTTGGCGTTTCTTACTTCTATTTCATTTGGGATATAAACTCCGGATATCTGTTTTAAGTTTTTTATATCCGCCCATGCTGCGGTTTGATGGTTTTCAATAGGTGTGGCCATGTTTTTTTGTTTAAATTTGTTTTCAGGCATATAATCACGCTCCTTGTGATTAGTATCCCATCATGGAAAAAAGCTATTCAATTATTGATAGATTAACAAGCCAAGAAGAAACCCAAATTGGGGAGCCCTTATTTTTAGTAAGAACCTTCCGTAGTCTTCCGTTTATAACGTTCCATATAAAATCCAAAAATACCACCGCATAAGCCCCCGATTATATGTGTCAGCCTGGATATGTTATCATTTATAAAGACTATATCTATCACCTCTTTTCCTACAAAAAGAATAATAATTAAAATAAGTGTTAAAGGTACTTTTCCTTCCTGTGTATTAACAAAGGAGCTGAGCAAAATAAGCATAAATGTAACACCGCTGGCACCTAATAATGCAGTATTAAATAATAAAATGTTTAGAACACCTGTTACAATAGCCGTAATAAGTATCATACGGATAAGAGCCCGCGAGCCATATTTTTCTTCTAAAATAGGGCCTATCAATAATATGATAAGAAAGTTGTTTAAAAAGTGTTCTAAGCTTACATGACCTAATACATGGCCAATAAGTCTAAAATAAAATAATATGTCGGTTAAAGGCCCCCTATATACGGAAAAGAATAAAACAGTTGAAGCCTTATCTGTCAGTTCACCCAATATTAATGATATAAAGGACAATATTGTAAAGCTCAATATTACCGGAGAATTATACTGAATTTTTTTAAGCATAGGGATGCCCACTTTCCTTGAAATCTAATTTTAAAATTACAATGTGTGTTTCCGGAAATCCTTTTAAATATTATCCGATTCGCATTTCTGAATAAATCATATTTAACATTATTATATACCAAAAGAATAGAAAAATGGGAAAAATATTCTAAAATCTTGTCATAAATATTCATTTTTTGTCGAATGTCGACAACATTTCCCGTAGTATATTCGCAGGATTTTGAAAAACATACGTATTGATATATAATTGGGTTATAAAATAATACGGAAAGGAGGAAGGCGAAGAAAATTCTTTGCCGAAATAACAATGAAAAAAATTATAGTTCCGTTAGCTCAGGGATTAGAGGAAATAGAGGCAATAACCGGCATAGATGTGCTTAGGAGGGCCGATATTGATGTAACCACCGTATCTTTGGGCGATTTGAAAGTAAAGGGAGCACACGATATTGTTATATTAGCCGACAAATTGATAGACGAAATCAATATTGACGAATTTGACGGCATTTTATTACCGGGAGGAATGCCGGGTTCTGCTAACTTAAGGGATGACGAAAGAGTGATTAATATGATTAAATCCTTGAATGAAAGCGGGAAACTGGTATCTGCAATCTGTGCGGCTCCGATTGTATTAGAAAGAGCGGGGGTATTGAAGGGCAGGAATGCCACCGCTTATCCCGGGTTTGATGGAGAAATGCCTTCTTGTAATTATACCGGTGATAGAGTAGCTGTAGATAATAATGTTATAACAGGTAAAGGACCGGGTGCGGCTTTAGAGTTTGCTTTTGAAGTAGTTAATTATTTAGTAGGTGAAGAAACGGTAAATAGATTAAAAGAAGAAATGATTATGGGGTGATATTATCAAAAAACAACAATAGATATACAAAGTATACTGTAGAGATTTAATAGCAGAAAGGCGGGGAAGCGAAGAATTTTGGTTGGCTTAAAAAACGGATCCTTTGCTGCATTCAGTATGACAAAAAAGTAGAGAATATGCCCTCACACAGTCTGCTGTCTTGCTATTTAAGCTTGACAAATTTTCTTAACCCCGTTATACTTAAAAAAGTATAACGGGGTTATTAATATTTACAAATACAATTGAACAAACAAATTTATAGTGAAATAAATTAATCAAGAAGGTGTTGAAATGCGATTTGCTATTGTAGCAGGTACTCCGTCATCGGGGAAAACATCGGTGATGATACATACGATTCGCCATCTTTTAGCAGAGGGATTTTCGGTTGCCGTATGCAAGATTGATTGTTTGGAGACCTCCGACGATGAGCGGTACGGACGTCTTGGAATACCGGTAGCCATCGGTTTGAGTGATTATATTTGCCCGGACCATTTTTATGTTGCTAATTTGGAAGAAATTGAAAACTGGGCAAAAAAGCAAATGGCAGATATATTAGTTTTGGAAACTGCCGGTCTGTGCCATCGCTGTGCTCCGGCCATACATGGATGTCTGTCAATCTGTGTTATTGATAACTTAATCGGTATCGATACCCCGAAAAAAGTGGGTCCTATGTTAAGTACGGCGGATGTTGTTGTTATCACCAAGGGGGACATTGTTTCCCAGGCTGAACGGGAGGTATTTCGATACAGGGTAGAAAATATAAATCCCCAAGCTCGGATTTTGGACATTAATGGCCTTACAGGGCAGGGTTCGCTGTCATTGAAAAACGAGATTTTAAATTCCGGAACTTTGGCGGAAATCAGTGGTAAAGAACTGAAATATTCCATGCCTGCGGCTATTTGTTCTTATTGCGCCGGGGAAACCATTGTTGGGAAAAGCTATCAGATGGGCAATGTGAAAAAAGTTGACTTTGGGGGAGAGGAATAATGTTAAAAAGGATAACCATTTCCGGCGGTCTGGATAAGGACGGTATTTTGGAGAATATCAGACGGCTGGATATTTGTGTGGGCGAAGTGTTGGCGGTTGTAGGTCCTACCGGTTCGGGCAAATCTCAGCTGATTGCGGATGTTGAGCAATATGCGGAAGATGAAACACTGACCGGCAGGAGCATTTTAATCGATGATCAACTCTTGAATAAGAATGAGAATAAAAATTTGTCACGTTATCTGGTTGCCCAGGTTTCCCAAAATATGAACTTTGTGATTGATATGTCTATTGAAGAATTTTTATTAATGCATGCGCAGGTACGGGCTATCAAGGAACCCTCCAAAATAGTAAAAGATGTGCTTTCTATCACTAACCGGCTGTCGGGAGAACCGATTTCTTTGTCAATGAACTTGACCCAATTGAGCGGTGGCCAGTCCCGGGCATTGATGGTGGCTGATGTAGCTTTGATCAGCAATTCTCCGGTTGTCTTGATCGATGAGATTGAGAATGCCGGCATAAATCGCTTACAGGCCTTGGAAATTTTAACCGGACAGGGCAAGATTGTGCTGGTTGTTTCGCATGATCCGACTTTGATTCTAATGGCCGGGAAAAGAGTAGTGATGAAAAATGGGGGTATGTATAAAATTTTTGAGACTACATCGGAGGAAAAAGAGATACTGAAGGATTTAATTAAAATAGATAAAAAGTTTGTCTCTTTGAGGGAACAGTTAAGGAGCAGTAAAAGTATTAGAGCAGTAGAACAAAAAAAGAAGGAGGTTGCGGGATGGCCAAAATTTTAGTGCATTGTCCGTTGAATATCAGTAGAACTTTGGAGATGATGCTTGAAGAATATTGTCGGAAGACGGAGGAGAAATTGGGGACGCGAGTGGAACTGGAGACTCAACCGCATCGCCCACAAGAAAAGGGTCTATTTGAAAAATACATAGAAGAGGGAAATTTGCCGGAATTGGTTGTTGGGCATGTTAACGATTTTGCCGAGCTACCTGCAGGTTACCTCGAAAAACATTTTCTTTCGCTGCCCGGTCGCTGGCCTTTGCGTACGGAACTGGTGGAAGCCGGGTTCTTAGACCCAAAAGGATATTTTCATCCTTTTGTTGTGATTCCTTTTGCCATGTTTTATAACTCCAACTTGCTTGATGAAAGAGAGCTTCCCACGGTGTGGGAGGATTTGCTGGAGGCACGTTGGCGCGAACAAATTCTAATGCCTGATGATTACCGAGTGGTATCAAAGGTTATTCGCACTTTTATGGAAGCACATCATCCGGAAAGATTTGCTGATTTTCAAAAGAATGTAGTATATGAGGGAGCCCCGATTGATGTGGTCAATGCTGTGGATGAGGGGCACTATCCGTTGGGGATTACCAATATTGCTTTTGCCCGTATCTCTCGCCATAAAAATACTCGTTTAATCTGGCCTCGTGACGGTCTTTTTTGCATGCCGCAGGTGATGGCTTGGAGCAAAGATGTGTCTGAAAATCTGTTGGCAATAGGGGATTTTTTGATGTCCAATCAAGTGCAGGAATATTTGGCACTTCAAGCATTTGTTCCCGCTGCACCTAATATAGCTCTTCCGCAGCTTTTGACGGATTATAATTTCAGTTTACGTTGGGAGGGTTGGGAAAACTATTTAAATATCATTAAAAGCTCCAAAGTTTATTAGGGGGGTGTATTGCCATGTTGCAGATTAAAAATTTAAATTTCTCCTATAGAAAACAGCGGATCTTGCACGATATCAATATTGCAGTGGAAGAAGGGGAAATATTGGGCTTGGTAGGTCCCAACGGTTCCGGCAAATCAACTCTGTTGCGTTGCTTGAATGGTTCTTTGCTGCCGGACAGTGGGCAGGTTTTGCTTCATGGTGAGGATATTCAAAATAAAAAATGCAAGTGGATTTCTCGCCATATTGCCTTTTTGCCGCAGCATTTGGAGGCGGTTGGGCATATAACTGTTTATGAACTGGTCACTATGGGAAGAAGTCCTTACTCGCAGTTTGGCTGGTTCTTAACCGTAGAAGACAGGGATAAAGTTGCTTGGGCAATTGATTATTTAGATTTATGTTCTATTCAACATAGGCCTTTAGATCAAATTTCCGGGGGAGAATGTCAAAGGGCGTGGATAGCTATGATTTTGGCTCAGGATACCGAGGTTATACTGCTTGACGAGCCGATTACTTTTTTAGATTTAAAATACCAGTGGTATCTGTTGAATATCATTAAAAAAGTTCGTCAACAGTATAGAAAAACTTTTATTTTGGTCCTGCATGACCTTAACCAGGCAATGACGGTTGTTGACAATTTTGTTGTCCTTAAAGAAGGCAGTGTCAGCGCCCAAGGACAACCTCAAGATGTTATCACCAGCCATCTTTTGAAGAAGGTTTACGATGTATCTGCAACTGTTTGTGATTTCGCTGATTATGATCGACCGATTGTTTTACCGGCAAAAACATCTTAAAAATATTTTTTTATTTTTGCATGAAAGGGGATTTTAATTGTGTCCGAATCTTCTTATAGAGATTTAATGCCCGTTTATCCTTTGATTGCACAGCAAATTTTTGATGACTACCAAGTCATCAATGGAAAATGCATTGATATAGGGACAGGCTCAGGGTATTTGGGAATTGAACTGGCAAAAATTACTTCGCTTGAAATGTATTTTTTGGATTTTGATTCAGAGGCTTTACACAGGGCCAGAAAAAATGTTGTCGAAAATGAACTCAGCAATGTTGTTCATTTTGTGGAGGCAGATGTCACGGCACTTCCGTTTGCAGACAATTTTGCGGACCTTGTGATCAGCAGAGGTTCACTTTGGTTTTGGCAGGATCAGGTCAAAGGGTTGCAAGAAATAAACCGGATCTTGAAACCGGGAGGAATAGCTTTTGTTGGCGGTGGTCTAGGACGTTATACCCCGCATACCATGCGTAAGCGTTTAAAGGGCAGGAG
>DASRMO010000084.1:0-2571 GCA_035647895.1 Clostridia bacterium | reverse complement strand
AGCCAAATCCATCCGCGAAAGCAGCGGGGGTTTAAAATATGTAAAATCCATAGGGGTTATGCTCGAAGAATGCAATATGGCCCAAGTGTCTATAAATATGACAAACTATGAGAAGACCGCCCTGTATAAGGTGTTTGAAATGGTAAAAATAGGGGCTAAACATTATGATACGGATATAGCAGGCAGTGAAATTATAGGTTTATTGCCAATGAACGCCTTGATTGATGTGGCAAAATATTATCTGCAATTAGAGGGGTTTAATGCCGATAAACAGATATTAGAAAATTATCTCATATAATAATATAGAACGTAAGCGGGCAGACACACGGGTCTGCCCCTACAGCTTAGAAGATTTCAAAAGTGATTCGCTTTGTAATATATAGCTATTTTAAAAAGCGGGAAAGCGCTCCTCAGTAATTGTTCTGTCCTAACTATGGAGCCGGAAAATATCTTAAAATTTAATATAAAATACTAAGTGAATGCATTTGAGGATATGGTTATAATTCCCAGCGAATGAAGATGAAAAATACGTGAAGCAACCTGCATGTCCGAAGCGAAGCAAGTTTGTAGGTTGTAGTGTTTTTCATTGGAATAAGCTGCAGGAATTATTCATATTCGAAACTAAATGAACGTGTATTGTTATATTAAATTTTGTTAGACAACCGGGCTTGTATCAGCGACGCATTATTAAACTTATGCATAATAATTGATTTTGACTATTAAAGTATATCATATATCGAGTAAAACATCAAACATTTGTTCGATAAAATGTTTGGTAAAATATTTTAAAAAATATTCCACGAAAATTCTATTCATCAATCCATTCAAAGTTTTTTATTATTTCTCTTTTCGCATCTTTTCTGCGGGCGGAATAGAGCTGTGTTGTGGTTATATTATCATGGTCCAGCAGCTCTTGGACATCATATATGGAAAATCCCTGTTGAATTAACGAAGTGGCGGCAGTTGCCCTGAGTTTATGAGGGCTATAACCTTTGTCCCGTGTCGTACCTAATACAATGGAGGTATATTTTTTTACCAGATTTCTGATGGCCCTTGCAGTCATGCGCCTGTTTTGTAAGGATAAAAACAGGGCATCCTTATGTTCGTCATCCAACATATTGGATGAGGTGCGTTCGTTTTCTATATAATCCTTAATTACAATCTCACATGTCCTGTTAGTGGGCATTATTGCTTCCTTGCCGCGTTTGCGATAAATTTTAAATTCTCCTCTGTTGAAATTAAATGATGATATATTCAACTGTTCGAGTTCGCTCAATCTCAGGCCATATGTAATAAACAGCACGAGAATTGCTTTATCCCTCAGTCTGGTTTTTTTCCAATATTTTTTTTCTCCCTCGGAGAGATGTGCCCCGGTGCTCACAATATCCAGCATAATAGCTGCTTCATCAATATCTAATCTTTTTATAGCATCGGGCTGGGGCTTCGGAAGGTGAATGGGGTTAAAACCATCCGTAATATCATTTTCTATGATCCCGTCCCTGTAAAGAAATTTAAACAGTACGGATAATGATGACTTTTTTCTGCTCAAGGCACGATTATTATTTTCTATTACTCTTATGGAATCCTCATCCCTTATGGTATATCTGGTACAATAATCCCCGATAAATCTATTGATATGTTTAGCGGTAATTTTATTAAAATCCGCGGCGGTAATATCCCGGACAGTGTCTGCATCGGTAAGGGCGGTTTCGGAAATCAGATAATTACAGAAGAATAATATATCATTTAAATAGGCCAATCGGCTGGAAAGAGCTACGCCATTTTTCAGATATGTAAAAAAATCTCTCATAAACCGAGGAAGCTGTTCCTGAATTTCAAGGCAATTTTCAATGAGGTAATTCTGTTTAATAACAATATTATCCGGTTTATCGGATTTATTATGTATAATTATAGACGGACGTTTTGACATTATATCAACTCCTTGTATAACATAAAATAACAATGTACAACATAAAACAACAACATAAAATAACAATATAAAATAACAATATAAAATAACAATGCAATGTAGTAAAATCAATTTCATATTAATTTCTTGTGCAATATAGAATAACAATGTAATGTAGTAAAATTAACTTTTAAATACGGTAGGGTATAGGGCTAAGGCATAGCAACAGATATAGCGGTTATATTAAGCTAACAACTATTCCCTAAATATACATTTAAAGAATAGTTGTTAGCTTGATTATAATCTATTTCCCTATATATGTCCAGTAAATTCCCGGTTTTTTTCCTACACTCCCTGCCGCCAACTCATGACCGAAAGCCGCATATGTGTGGCAATTCGGTCAACTTATAAAATAATTGATGAAATTGCCGCTATTTTATAAAATATTGTATAATTAAAAATCACAACTATATTTCGAGCTTCTCAAATGTATCTGTGGAAAGCTTTAACCTTTTAATATTTATCTGTAGAAAGCTTTAACCGTTTAAAAGGTTATCTATTCTATTGAGAGCCTCCTCAATATTTTCAAGTGAATTTGCATAGGATAGACGGACAAATTCATCCACACCAAAGGCAACCCCCGGTACAACCGCAACATTGGC
>DASRMO010000083.1:0-13829 GCA_035647895.1 Clostridia bacterium | reverse complement strand
GTGTACACACCCCAACTTAAGGATAATCTCCTCCTGACATGTTCATCTGTTACGGCTGCAATGATTGTTACCGCAGGCCTGAATTTAGATACCATTCTTGCCGTAAACCCTGTTGACGTAGCCGTTAAAATAGCAGATGCGCCTAAATCCGCAGCTATTCTACATGTTGCATAACTGATGGCATCGGTTACTAATGTTTCCTTTTCGACAGCTTTGGCTCCAAGCAGCTCCTCATAATCGATAGCACTCTCCGTGCGTTTAGCAATATCACTCATAATTTTTACCGCCCCTACGGGATATTTGCCTATAGCCGTTTCTCCGGACAGCATAATAGCATCCGTTCCGTCAAATATAGCATTTGCAACATCTGTTACCTCCGCACGGGTCGGCCTCGGATTTCTCATCATCGAATCCAACATCTGGGTTGCAGTAATGACAGGTTTGCCTGCCCTATTGCATTTTTTAATTATTTCTTTTTGAGCCAGCGGAATTTCCTCCGTGGGAATTTCTACGCCTAAATCTCCCCTCGCTATCATTATTCCATCGGATACCCTTATAATTTCATCTATATTGTCTAATCCTTCCTGGTTTTCTATTTTAGAAATAATTTGAATATGATGTACATCGCTATTCTCCAAAATTTCTCTGATAGCCAGAACATCCGATGCTTTTCTGATAAAGGATGCCGCAATAAAATCCACATCTTTTTCTATGCCGAATTTAATATCGGATTTGTCCTTTTCCGTGACGGCAGGCAAATTGAGCTTAACATTGGGCACATTGACACCTTTATGGTTTGATACGGCCCCGCCATTTTCAACTATGCATTCAATATCCGTATCGTTGACTATCTTTTTAACCTTAAGCCCTACCAATCCGTCATCTATTAAAATAGTATCCCCCACGCCGACATCTTCCGGAAGCCCATCATAGCTTACATTGCTTATTGTATTATCTCCCAATACATCCCTCGTAGTAATTATAAAATTTTGCCCCTCTACAAGCTCTATTTCCCCATCCTTAAATTTTCCGGTCCTTATTTCCGCACCCTTGGTATCTAGTAAAATAGCTATGGGTCTATTTAATTCCCATCTCACTTCTTTTATTGTATTTATTCTCTGCCCATGCTCTTCATGATCCCCATGTGAAAAATTCAGCCTGGCAACATCCAGTCCGTTTATTACAAGCTGCCTGAATACATCCTTTGATTCACTTGCTGGGCCGATAGTGCATACAATTTTCGTCTTTTTCATTTTAACACCCCCTGATCAACCGGCATGTCGGCTAAATTGACAAGACATTCGCTAATTCATAACTATCTACATCAAAAATATTTTCTACATTTAAGGCCTCATCTATATCCATATCAACAATATTGTTACCCTGTATCCCTACTGTCCTATTTTTATCCCCCCGTATCAACAATTCTACAGCCCTTGCTCCCATTTTACTGGCGAGAATTCTATCAAAAGCCGTTGGGCTCCCACCCCTTTGAATGTGACCCAATATGGTGGCTCTTGTCTCAATGCCTGTTTTTTCTTTAATTTCATTGCCTATCCTGATAGGGTCCGCAACACCTTCGGTCAATATGATTATACTATGTAATTTACCCCTATTTCTCCCCCTTAAAAGCTTTCTGCATACTTCATCAATACTAAATTCCATCTCCGGTATGATGATGCTCTCCGCTCCGCCGGCAAGCCCGGCATATAGGGCTATATTCCCACAGTCACGCCCCATAACCTCAATTATACTAGCCCTTCCATGGGATATTGAGGTTTCTCTTAAATTGCTTATAGCATCTACTACCGTGTTAACCGAAGTATCAAAACCTATTGTATAATCCGTATATCCCAAATCATTATCTATGGTTCCGGGAACACCGATAGAAGGTATGCCTAGGGAGTTTATGACCTTTGCTCCCTTAATGGAACCGCCTCCACCGATTACTACTATTCCGTCTATACCTAAAACCGTAATCACATTCATGGCCTTTCTCTGGCCTTCCTTGGTTTTAAATTCTTCACACCTGGTTGTTTTTAAAATGGTCCCCCCTCTGTGGATGATATCCGCTACGGAAGACAGGTTCATTTCCTCAATTTGGGCATTGATTAAACCGGTAAAACCGTCCTTTACCGATAAAATCCTGACATTGTTATAGATGCAACTCCTTACAACCGCACGTATAGCTGCATTCATTCCGGGCGCATCTCCCCCACTAGTCAATACGGCAATCTTTTCCAAAGTTTGACCCCCTCCTGCATTTATATTAAAGCCTAAAATTAAACAAAGCTGAATGACATTCTTCCGCCTCCGCCCTGGGTACCAAAATCTCACAGGTCCCCTCTTTATTACATTTGTTAATCGGTCTAATTTTTACTAAGAAGCCTTCCTTTACTAATACCTTTTTTATATCATTTGCATATTGACGTGTATTAGATATGTATATAACTGTCCACATTTATTAGGCCTCCCTGATAATTTCAATATAGCATAAAAGTAATTTTGTTTTATTTCATAATTATAACACATACTAATTCCTTTTGTTACATGGTAATGCTTTTAAATTAAACTACTTTTATATTTTCAGCTCCGAAAAGACCGGACAATTTATTTACCAGTTCATCATCCGCCCTAACCCATAATTCCTTGTCGGCTTTAAGCTTCTTACTATTTTCCTCTATATATATTATTATGGGTGTACTACCCCCGTATTGTCTGAAAATGGGTTTTGCTTTCTCAATTAAATGCCAATCCTTTTTACGCTTGATTTTAATATATAATTTTTTATTTCTTCCCTTGCCTGAAATCTCTAATTCATTTTCCGGGTTCTTCAATAGAGGGCTGATTGCATTGACTAAAATTTTAGGCTGCTCCTCTTCTTTAACATTTAATATACCCTCCAAAATTACAAAACTTTCTTCATATATGAGATTGTTATAATATTTAAAGGTTTTTGGAAATATAATACATTCCATATTCCCAAATAAATCTTCAAGGGTCACAAAAGCCATCATTTGATTGTTCTTTGTAGTTTTAATATTTACTTCCGTAATTATTCCGCCCACTATCACGGATTGTCCGTCTTTTAATATGGCTTTCTCCGGGCTATCATCTGTTTCCAGAAGTTCACCGCTGTTAATGGTAACAATATGCTTTAATTCTTTTTCAAACTCCGACAGAGGATGCCCGCTGATATAAAATCCTACGACATCTTTTTCCATGCTTAGTCTTGTCTTTTCATTAAATTCCTGTATGTCGGGAAAATTAAATTGATTTATTGAAATATCCGCTTCGTTATTCATCTGAAAAAGGTCTATCTGCCCTTCTATCTTTCTTCGTCTCTCCTGTTGCATTCCGTCAATAATTATTTCATAACTTGAAAGCAGCTGGGCACGATTTGCACCTAAAGTATCTAATGCCCCACTTTTTATCAGGCCCTCCACAGCCCTTTTGTTTATATCTTTGGATTCCATCCTCCGGCAAAAATCCAGGAAATTCGTAAATTCTCCTTCATTTTCTCTGATTTTTACTAAACTATCTATCATATTTACACCTACATTTTTGACAGCACCCAAAGCAAACCTTATGCTCCCATCTTCAACTACGAATTTACCGAAGCTCTTATTTATATCGGGAGGCAATACCTGTATCTCCTGTCTTTTACAATCCCGAATATACTGCACTATCTTTGATGTATTGCCTATAACACTGGTCATGAGCGCCGCCATAAATTCCACTTTATAATAATACTTTAAATAGGCGGTTTGATATGCCAATACCGCATATGCTGCGCCATGGGATTTATTAAATGCATAATTGGCAAACTCCAACATTTCATCATATAATTTATTTCCTATATGCTCCGGCACTCCGTTGCTTATACAGCCCGGGACTTCTATTTTGCCTTTATCGTCAGTTATTCCATATATAAAGTTTTTCCTTTCCCGTTCCATTATATCCATCTGTTTTTTGCTCATGGCACGTCTCACAAGATCCGATCTACCATAACTATACCCTGCCAAATCCCTCACTATCTGCATAACCTGCTCTTGATATACCAAGCACCCGTAAGTTACATTCAATATGGGCTCTAAACTTTCATGCATATATTCTATATTTTCCGGGTTATTTTTATTTTTAATATATCTGGGTATGGAATCCATGGGCCCCGGGCGATAGAGGGAAATTCCCGCGATAATATCTTCAAAACAGTCGGGCTTTAATTCTTTTAAAAACTGAATCATCCCGGTACCTTCAAGTTGAAATACCCCCAAGGTCTCTCCATTGCTGATTAAATCATAAATATTTTTATCATCATAATTGCAATCTGAAAAATCTATATTTATATCATGATTTTTTTCAATGAGCTCCAGAGTATCTTCAATTACAGTTAAAGTCCTTAGCCCTAAAAAATCCATTTTCAGCAGGCCCAATTCCTCCAATGTGCCCATAGCAAATTGAGTTGTAGTATTATCGTCATGTACATATAGGGGGACATATTCCTTCAAGGGGTTTTTAGATATCACAACCCCTGCCGCGTGGGTAGATGCATGCCTCGGTAATCCCTCCAGTTTTTTTGCCATATCTATTAAATACCTTGCTTCTTCGTTTTCTCTGTATATCTTCTTAAATCCCGGGTCCGTATCGAGTGCCCGGTCTATTGTCATTCCCACGGCAAAAGGAATCTGTTTAGCTATTTTATCCACCTCATTGTAGGGCATATTGATGACTCTGCCCACATCTCTGATGGCAGCCCTTGCGGCCATGGTCCCAAATGTGATTATCTGGGCTACCTTATCCTCTCCATATTTCTGTTTTACATAATCTATGACCTCTTCGCGCCTTTCGTAACAAAAATCTATATCTATATCGGGAAGGGACACTCTTTCCGGATTTAAAAAACGTTCAAAAATAAGATTATATTTTATGGGGTCAATATCCGTTATACCCAGAGTATAAGCGACAATGCTTCCGGCGGCACTGCCCCTGCCCGGGCCTACCGGTATTTTATTATCTTTTGCATATCTGATAAAATCCCAAACTATGAGAAAGTACTCAACATAACCCATGCTCTCAATAACGGAAAGTTCCGTATTTAACCGATCCTCCAACTCCTTCGTCACAGGATTGTACCGCCTGTTCAGGCCTTCAAAACAAATCTTTTTTAAATAATCCGGTTTAGATATATCATGGGGCACTTCATATTCCGGTAAATGTATTGTGTCAAAATCAAAGTCTATATCACATTGATCCGCTATTTTCACCGTATTTGATATGGCTTCCGGAGCAAATGCAAAGATTTCTTTCATCTCTTCCGGTGATTTTAAGTAAAATTCATCGTTGGGAAATTTCATGCGGTCAGTATCTTCTTTTATTTTCCCCGTCTGTATACAGAGCAGAATATCATGTACCTCGGCATCTTCCTTATTTATATAATGAACGTCATTAGTGGCCACCAGGGGGATGTCCAATTCTTTGCCGAGCTTTATCAACTGTAAATTTACCTTTTTTTGCTCCTGCATATTGTGGTCCTGCAATTCTAAATAAAAACTGCCTTCCTTAAATATATTTTTCAGCCTTGATGCCAGGCTTTTTGCCATCTCATATTGGTCTTGAAGTAAAAGCCTGTGTATGTCCCCTGCCAAACAGCCGCTCAGTCCAATCAACCCCTCGCTATGCTTTGAGAGTTCATCATAATCTATCCTGGGTTTATAATAGAAACCTTTTAAAAATCCATTGGAAACCAACTCTATTAAATTTTGATACCCTTCCTGATTCTCAGCCAATAATACGAGATGCCCCTGATTTTTATCTTTTTGCGGGTCCCTGTCTTCCATTGTTCGGGCAGCAGTGTATACCTCACAGCCTATTATGGGTTTGATTCCTTTTGCTTTGGCAGCTTTATAAAAGTCCACCACACCGAACATAGCGCCGTGGTCGGTAATCGCTACAGCATCCATACCCAATTCTTTTACCTTATCCATCATTTTATCTATAGTTGTAAATCCATCAAGGAGACTGTATTCCGTATGAACATGTAAATGGACAAAACCTGTGTTCATTTTTTATTTGCCCTCTTTTCTTATAAAATTATTTATATTGTGAACTGCCGCCGAAACAAGCAGTAGTGGCTTCTTTGCAAACCGGGAAAACCGTCCCGCCGGGTTGCCTCTTTTTAAGAATATTATACCCGTCTATTCACAGACAGGCAAGTCCGGTAGCTTTCGGATAAATTTGGGCGATAAAAACAACAGCCTCTCCGGATAAATAAAAAACTGAGAAAAGATTTTATCTCTGCCCAGTTTTATAACTAAATTTTAAATCTTTCTATAGGCTTATTAAATTCCCCTGCTAATTGTGCCAATTGTTCACTAGAAGTTGCAATTTGTTGTATACCCGCAGTTTGCCCTTCTTTCTATTTCCTCTGATATATGCACTATCGGATTAGCAAGGCCTTTACCTATCTCTTGATTCCATTTATTACATTCATCATTTCATCTGTAATCTGTACCGCTTTTGCACTTAATGAATATGCTCTTTGAGTAGTTATCATGTCCGCAAAACTTTTTGTCATATCCACATTAGAGGCTTCTAAAAAGTGCCGGCGAATTTCTCCAAACATTTCTTCATTTTTTGCAGAATCATATAATACTGCATTAGCTGATGGTAAATATCTGCCTTCACCAAGCTGTGTTAAAGTATTTAAGTTTTCCGGATAGAAAAGAACAACCTTGCCTAAGTAAATAGCTTCCTCATTGCTTATTATTTCTCCGCCGGATGATATAGTTACGCCATCAACCGGCCACTCTTCTACCGGAATTTCATAGTCTATATATAGTGGATATCCATTATCATCAGTAATACTCATGTCTTCATTCATATGGAAGGCGCCATTTCTAGTAAGCAGCAGAGTATTATTCTCATCTACAACTCCAAAGAATCCATCACCGCTGATAGCCATATTATATTCAGATGGGGACTCTATCAGAGTACCTTGAGTAAAGTCTAATTTTGCAATACAACTTTTACTGCCTACATTTATTTGGTCATTGTTTAATAACTCTTGAAAAGCTACTTCCTTATTCTTATATCCATCTGTATTTACATTAGCTATATTGTCTGCAATTGAATCTATCTTAAACTGATTTGATTTTAAACCTGATTTGCCAATACTCAGTATATTGTGCATAATATCACCTATATCCTTCCTACCTCATTAACAGCTTTGTTTAGAGTTTCATCCGCCGCATGAAGTACTTTTTGATTTGCCTCAAATTCTCTTGAAATCTCAATCATCTTTACTATTTCATCAATTATATCTACATTAGAGCTTTCTAAAAAACCCTGCTTCACTTCTCCTTCTATTTCAATTGGGGCAAAATCACTTGTAAACAAAGTATTTCCAATTCTATTTAAATTTTGATAATCATCGAAATCATTTATTTCATCAAGTACTAAATACCCTTCCATAGTCACCAGCTGATTTTCTTCATTCAGTTTGAAATTGCCATTCCTCGTATATGCTATATTCCCGTCATTCATCCGTATTGTGAAGAACCCATTTCCTATAATAGCAAAATCTGTCGAAAGCCCGGTTTCCAGTAATGTACCCTGAGCAAAATTTTTATATACTTCATTTATTTCGTTTCCAAAAACATAGGAGCCCAGTTCTCGCCTTCTGTCAATATTTTTTCCCCCTGTATAGTTTATCATCTGCTGTGTTTCTAATGTACTCTGTATGATTTCTTGAAATTTATATCCGGACGTATTTACATTAGTAACATTTGCGGCGGTATTCTCTTGTTTTGTTTGAAGTATATTCATATTTTTATTAACTGTATTGAAGGTTCTTATCATATTATCTTCTCCTTAGGGTTCCGTATTTAACACTTTGATTTCGGAAGGGTATACCATTCCTAACTTCCTGGCTTCTTGTTCTACTAAATAATTTAATTTAATCGAATAACTGATATTCATAAGAATTGCCGATACTATTATTCCTATACCTATCGATATGCATAGATTGTACTTCAATTTTGAAATTTTTTGTAAATATTTCTTAATAATAATACCTCCCCCTTCTTCATATTAAGTATCTTGCAGGCCTTCTCCAATGTATAATCCCCAACCTCATACCGTTTGATTATCTTTAAAGTTTCTTCATTATATGATGGTTTCTCAACGCTTTCCAATACATCCTCAAAAGACTGTTTTTCTTCGATTTCTTCATGGCTTTCTTCTTGAAATTTTACCGGGGATTCTATAACCGGCTCTATATTTTCCGTTATCTCGGAATAAATTTTTTCCTCATTATCAGTTGTTTTTTTACCATCGGAGCTTTCACCATATAATCCTACTATAATTAATAATAGCCCGAACACAATTAAAAAGTTATACATCATCATCACCCTGTAATTTTTCAATAATTTCCCTAAGCTTTATCAGTACTTTACCATGTATTTGTGATACCCTCGGTATAGAAATATCTAAAATATATGCTATTTCTTTTAAGGATAGTTCTTCTACATAGTATAGGTTCAATATGGTTTTTTCTCTGTCCTTGAGCCGAGCAATGCTTTTTATCAGAACTTCTCTTGTCTCTGCTTTCATCATTTTATCCAAAGGGGATTCTAAAGTATCATCCTCAATAATGTCCATCAGAGTAAATTCATCATTATCGGAAAACAATGTTGCCTCAAGCGAACAATTTGATAAATAATGCACTGTTTCATGAATTTTAGACAATTCCTTTTCATTTATTCCTAATTCACTGCATATTTCCTCTTCATCGGGGATTCTCATCAATTCATTTTCTAATTTTTCCTTTGCTCTATAATAATCGTTCAATTTACTTATTTTATCTCTGGAGACCCTGCCTACTTTTCTTAATTCATCAATAACCGTACCTCTAATTCTGAGTGATGCATAGGTTTCAAATGGGACATTTTTACTGGAATCATACTTTTCTATAGCATCTATCAATCCTATAACCCCATAGCCTACCAGATCATCCTTATCTAAAGCAATATCCTTAGCTTCTATTCTACTTACCGCCTTTTTTACTAAGGGTAAATATTTAATTATTTGATTGCCTCTATCATTATACGAATGTAAAAACAATGGAATCCCTCTTTATCTTATTCTGTTTTTTCTCATCAATACAAATAAATGACTTATATCAATAAAGTGTCGGATATACTATTTGTAACAATACCATCAAAAGCTATACCTTTAGGAGCGGAATTAGTACAAACATGCTCTTCTGATCACCCAAATAATCGTATTAGCCTATTTTTAAATTGTTTAAGATTTGATATATTATTTGTATAATTTTTATCGCCCAGTATAGATGCACTGATTTGACTTATATTCGAACTTGCCAGTGCTTTTGGGTATTTTATTACTATTGAAACTTGTTCCATAACAGCCTTATTAACTCTTATATCATTAAAAATATATCCAATATTCTCCAACTCAATATTAAGAAATGATTCTGATGTCTTCAATAGTTTGTTGAAAGCTTCTTCACCTGTCTTCGAATCAGGTACTTGATTAATAACTACCTTCACTTTGTTTTTCAGCTCGTACAGTGATATTACTTTTAATACTCTATATGCATCTGTTATAGCGGTAGGTTCCGGTGTAGTAATGAGTATTATGTCATCAGCCAGTATTGTAAAAATTAAAGACTGTTTAGTTATACCCGCACCATTGTCGATTAAGAGTACATCATATTCACCTAATTGTGCCAAGCTTTGTATTATTTCTTCCTGCTTTTTTTTATTTAATTTCTCTAAAAGAAATAAATCCTCTCCACCGGAAATTAAGTCAACACCATATGGCCCCTCTGTTATAATGTCTTCTAAATTCAGATTATTTTCAATTAAATCAAGAAGGGTATTCTCTATTCTAATTCCCATTACTAAATCTGCATTGCTCATTCCTACATCCGCATCTAATATCAGTACTTTTTTGCCCATCTCTTGTAGTTTAATTGCTAAGTTCACGATTAAATTGGTTTTCCCAACTCCGCCTTTGCCGCTAATAACCGAATAAACTTTGATTTGGTGGGTTAATGATTCATATGGCTCATCATTATTACCGACCAATTCTCTTAATTTACCTGCTTGATCACTCATAAAGATCATTCTCCTTGCAATAATCAAAAACATTGTCTAAAGTGGCCATTTTTATATCATCCGGTACATCTTGCCCATGGCAGAAGTATTGTATGGGGCTGGTGCAGTTTTCGATTAAATACCAGAGATTTGAAGTGCTGCTCACTTCGTCTATTTTTGTAATGATAAGAGCATTATAATTGAGGAATTTATATCTCTCCAATATAGAAATTATAGTGTCTTTATCAGTTGACAAGCTTAGAACCAGGTATGTATTAATTTCTTCCTGTATGGCATTCAAATTTTCTTTAATATCTTCTATCTTTTTAATATCCTTAGGGCTGGTCCCCAATGTATCAATTAAAATGATATCGCAGTTGCTTAATTTTTCTACTTTATCTGTCATTTCATCCGGATTGTTAGCTACTTCAAAATCTATACCTAATATATCTGCATAGGTGCGTAATTGCTCTACCGCACCTATCCTATATGTATCTATAGTAATCAGGCCAACTTTCTTTTCGTTGGATATATATTCTATTGCTGCTAATTTTGCAATAGTAGTAGTTTTTCCTACGCCCGTAGGCCCTACCAGTACGTTAATTTTGCCCAAGTTAATCTTATTGCTTAAAGGGTTATCCTTCATCACTAATTGCATAAATCCCTTTTTCTCATCTAAAGTGAGAGAGTCCTTGTCTTTACCTAATAATTGGGAAAAAACATCAATTTGCCCCTTCAGCTTACTGTTAAAATCATTTCCTAAATTGGTTTTTGTTTCAGGCCTCTGCGGAAATGGCCCATTGATAAGGGGATCCTTGTCATTATCAATTGATTCATTAGAAATAGAATCAATATCGGCATACCTAAGATTATCCTTTGCCCGGGTATTATTTATTTTTTGGGTTTCACGCTCTACCGCAACTGTAACTTCCAGCCCTTTTCTCTTAAAAGGATTGTACCATTTGCCAATATTAACTTCCCTCCGGCTAATAATAACTGCATCGGCACCAAGTTCATATTTTGCTCTTACCAGAGCTTCTCTCATGTTGTTTACCCTATAGGTTTTAATAATCATACATTATCCACCATTCCCACTGCTTCAATTTCTATATCATTAGGTACTTCATTGATAGATAAGACTGCCGTATTTGGAAAATTAAAGGATATCAAATTTCTAAAAGCCGATCTGATTCTTGGGGATGCCAAAACAACAGGCTCCATTCCTTTTATTGTCGTTTCGTTAAGTGTCTCATTTAAATTATCAAAGAGTTTGTTTATTATATTTGGCTTTAAGACGGGCATTGAGCCTGACATAGTCTTTTGAATATTGCTACCTATCAGCTCTTCTAAATCTGAATGAATAGTTATAACTTCAAGCTTTCCTTCCATATTAAGATAGCCTTTTATTATTGTTCTTTTTAAAGCATGTCTTACATTTTCAGTTAACAACTCAATATCCTTTATTACGGCTCCATTGTCGGCTAAGGATTCCAGAATTGTAACTAAATCGTATATCGGAACTCTTTCCCGAAGCAAGTTCTGCAACACTTTTTGAACTTCCCCCAGGGTTAATATATCAGGTATAAGCTCATCTATAACTACATCGTATTTATCTTTTATGCCTTCTAACAATTGTTTTACTTCTTGTCTTCCCAATAGTTCCGAGCTGTTTGTTTTTATTTCCTCTTTAAGATGTGTCACGAACACAGTAATCGGGTCTACGATTGTATATCCATGTAACTCGGCTGCATCTTTTTCGCTTTCATCAATCCATAATGCATCTATTCCAAAAGCCGGTTCTTTAGTCTTAATTCCATCTATTTCAAAGTCATTGCTACCCGGGTCCAAAGCTAAAAACTTATTTGTATACAGGATGCCTCCGGCAACTTTATTTCCCTTTATCTTAATCATATATTCATTAGGGTCTAATTGAAGATTATCTCTAATTCTGATAGGATTTACAATAATCCCCATTTCTAAGGCACATTGCCTGCGAATAGATGTAATATGTACTACCAGATTATCATCTCTACCCTCGTCAACTAAAGATATCAATCCATATCCTATTTCAACCGAAATAGGCTCTACTTGGAAATGTGTTATATCTTCTACTTCTCTTGCCTTAGTTTGCCCAACCTTTATTGCCATAGCTTTAGCCTCTTGGGCTTGCAACTCCGATTTTTCATTTTCCTTTAATAAATATCCGATACTTCCTACTACAATGCCTACCAATAAGAAAGGTACTGTTGGAAATGCCGGCACTAATGATATAACAACTAAAACTACCGAAGTAACCATCAGTACCTCAGAGACACCGAATAAATCGCCAATTACGCTTTTGCCAAATGTTTCTCCATTATCGGATCTTGTTACTAAAATACCTGAAGCAATGGAAATCAGTAAACTTGGTATAAGATTTGCTAAGCCGCTGCCTATTGTCAGATTTCCAAACTTATTTAAGGCTTCCATTATTTCCATGCCTTGTAATGCGTAAATCACCACTCCACCGATGAGATTTATAAGGGTAATAATTATACCGGCGATTGCATCTCCCTTAGTAAATTTACTGGCGCCATCCATGGAACCATAGAAGTTAGCTTCTCTTTGTAAATTATTCCTTCTTATCTTTGAGGTTTCTTCATCTATTAAACCCGAATTTAAATCGGCATCTATAGCCATTTGTTTACCGGGCATAGCATCAAGGGTAAATCTTGCCGATACTTCCGATACTCTGCTTGCACCATTTGTTACTACGATAATTTGTACTAATACAATAATTAAATATATAACTACACCGACTACAAAGTTACTGCCGGTAACAAAGGTTCCAAATGCATTTATAACAAATCCGGCACCACCCTCACTGAGTATCAATCTCGTAGCCGAGATATTTAAAGCTAATCTAAACATTGTTGCTATTAATAGTAATGTAGGGAATGTTGAAAATTGCAATACATTCTTAATAAATAAAGATAAAAGAAGTATTGTAACCCCTAATGCAATATTTGTAACCAATAATATATCTAAAAGCCCGCTTGGCAAGGGTACAATTATAATCCCTATTATTGCTACGGTTGCAAAGGCAACAACGAGCTCAGAATGTTTTTCAAATTTATTTGTTATATTTTTTAAAACTGCTTCCATATATTGTCCCTGCCTTAAATTTTACCTTTGTTTTTTTCCTTCAGCTTATGAACCAATGCGAGTATTTCAGCTACTGCTTGATATAATTCATATGGAATATATTCACCGACTTCAACATCCTTGTACATGGTACGTGCCAACCCGACATTTTCAATTATAGGTATTTTGTTTTCTTTAGCAATTTCTTTGATTTTATTGGCTATTAAATCTGCACCCTTAGCTACAACTGACGGAGCCTGGTCCTTTTTTGGCTCATATCTCAATGCTACTGCAATGTGGACCGGGTTTGTAACTACTACTGTTGATGTTGGAACATCCGCCATCATCCTGCTAGCCGACAACTCTCTTTGTCTTTGACGCCTAACAGATTTTATCTGAGGGTCTCCTTCCATTTCCTTGTATTCTTCCTTTACTTCCTGTTTTGTCATACGGAGATTTTTCTTGAATTCCCATTTTTGAAATATAAAATCAACTATGGCTAGAATCAACATTACAACTACAATATCAAAAATTAAGCCGATAATAAAACCACCTAAAAAAGTAAATAATTTCCCTGTTCCTATA
>DASRMO010000082.1:0-5701 GCA_035647895.1 Clostridia bacterium | reverse complement strand
GGCAAAGCTCATCATAAAAGCGGAAGAAGGTTTTACAGGCAAAAAAGACAGGGGGGATTTTATACCCTATATAGAGTTTGAGGTCACAGAAAGAACAGAACATCCGGAGCAGGGCACATCCCATGATATACCGCATGATATTCCCGATACTTCCTACGGTGCCTCTTTAGATATGGATTATTTTAACGGATACGGGGGGTTTACAGAGGACGGCAGGGAATATGTCATCAGGCTTACGGAAAATTTGAATACTCCATTGCCATGGATAAATATTATTGCAAACAGGGAATTCGGATTTACCGTTACGGAATGGGGCACGGGATTTATCTGGGCGGATAACAGTAGGGAAAACAAATTGACACCTTGGTATAACGACCCCATAGCCGATATTCCCGGCGAAATAATCTATATAAGAGATGATGATACCGGCGAGGTTTGGAGCATAACACCCCAGCCCATAAGGAGGGAAAACGAATATATAATCACACACGGATTGGGTTACAGCAAGTTCAATCAACGGGGATATGGTTTGGAGCAGTGTTTGACCCTGTTTACCCCCATAGAAGGAAGGGTGAAGGTCAATCTTATAGAACTGAAAAACAGGAGCGGAAAGGAAAGAAAATTGACCCTGTTCTATTATATCAGGCCTGTTTTAGGTGTTACCGATGAGGAAACCGAAAATTTATTAGAGACTGACATGAAGGATGATATATTTGTAATCAAGAATTCAACTAATACGGAATTCAAGGATAGCACCATATTTATAGGGGCTTCGGAAAAAATAAAATCTTACACCGGAGACAGGATAGAATTCATGGGACGTATTCCCGATTATGAGAGGCCGGAAGGGCTGAAGAAAGAGAGGCTGTCTGATACGGTAGGGTTGGGGTATAACCCCTGCGCCGTTATAGAAATAGAGGTCGATATACCTGCCGGCGGAAAAAAAGATATAGTATTTTTATTGGGAGAAGACAAGAGCCTTGAAGAAGGTTACATGTTGATAAATAGATATAAAGATATCCGGGTTTCCAAAAATGCTCTCAAGGAAGCAAGGGAGTTTTGGGACAGTACATTAAACAGAATTCAGGTAAAGACTGCGGATAATACGATGAATTATATGATGAATTCCTGGCTGATGTATCAGACCATTGCATGCAGAATGTGGGGAAGGGCGGGGTTTTATCAGGTAGGCGGAGCCTTTGGGGCGAGAGACCAGATTCAGGATGTGACAAATGCCCTCTATCATGCTCCGGAGGAGGCTAAAAAACAGATAATAAGAAACTGCAAACATCAATATGTCCAGGGAGATATTCAGCATTGGTGGCATCCCACCCATGGCAGTGAGGTGCATAAGGGTGTGCGGAGCAGGTATTCGGACGATCGATTATGGCTGCCTATGGGAGTGGCGAAGTATATCAAGGTGACGGGGGACGACGAAATTCTATATGAAGAAGTCCCCTTTATAGAGAGCCCCCTCTTAAAAGAGACGGAGCAGGAGAGATATGAGGTTCCGTTTCTATCTGACGAAACAGGCACCGTATATGAACATTGTATACGGGCAATCGAAATATCATTAAATTTTGGAGAGAGGGGGCTGCCCCTCATGGGTTCTGGAGATTGGAACGACGGGATGAATAAGGTAGGATACAAGGGCAGGGGGGAATCGGTATGGATGGGCTGGTTTTTAGGCTCGGTGTTGAAAAAATTTATACCGGTCTGTGAGAAAATGAAGGATTTTGAGAGGGCGGAAAAATATAAGAAGATTATACCGGAACTAAAGGAATCCATAGAGGCCAATGGATGGGACGGGGAATGGTATAAAAGAGCCTTTTTTGATGACGGTACACCCATAGGTTCAAAAGAGAGCAGGGAATGCACTATAGATTCCTTGTCCCAATCCTGGTCTGTAATCTCTTCATTGGGAGACGAAGAGAGATCGAGAATTTCCCTGAAGTCCGTAGAAAATTATCTGGTAAACGAAGAAGAAGGCATAATCGCCCTGCTCACACCGCCCTTTGACGATATAGATTTGGACCCCGGATATATAAAATCCTATGTCCCGGGAGTGAGGGAGAACGGAGGCCAATATACTCATGCCGCCGCTTGGCTCATCAAAGCATTTGCCATGTTGGGAGACGGAAATAAAGCCTATAATTTATTCAGGCTGATAAATCCGATAAATCATTCAAGGTCCCTGATAGAATGTGCCAAATATAAAGTAGAACCCTATGCGGTAGCCGCCGATGTATATACAAATCCCCAACATATAGGGAGGGGCGGTTGGACCTGGTATACCGGTTCCGCCGGTTGGATGTACAGAGTAGGCCTTGAGGATATATTGGGATTTAGAGTAGAAAAAGATAAACTGTTCATAAATCCGTGCATACCCAAGGATTGGGAAGAATACGGTATCAGATATGTCTATGGTGACACCGTATATAATATAGAAGTGAAAAATACGGGAAAGGTGAACAGGGGCGTAAGCAGTATAACGGCAGACGGTACGGCAATAAAAGAATATGTGAATTTAGCGGATGACGGAAAAGAACACTTTATTGCCGTAGAACTTGGATAGGCCTCGGGCGAGGCTTAGATGCGGAGATTAAATGTGGGGATTAGATGCGGAGATTAGATACGGAGATTAGATGCAGAGATTAAATGCGAAGATTAAATGCGAAGATTAAGTGCGGAGATTAAGTGCGGAGATTAAGTGCGGAGATTAGACAGGGAACGATTTTATCGTTCCCTATAATATCGCTGTTTAATTCTTTCTTCATTTAAGGTATAATATAATAAAAACACATAAGGATGATTAATATGGGAAGAATATCTAAGTTTTACACAATGCCTCACCCGCCGGTAGTAATTCCGGAGATAGGAATGGGAGAGGAGAGAGATATCCTACAAACACAGGATGCTTTCTATAAAGTAGCTGATCAGATAGCAAACATAAAACCGGATACAATAATAATTATTACACCCCATGGGCCTATGTTCAGTAATGCAATTGCAATATCTGCCGGAGAAAGTATATATGGGGATATGCACAGATACGGTGCTCGCAATGTACAGTTAGATTTGCAGATAAATATGCCCTTGGTTGAAAAAATAGAAAAATATTCTATGGAGAACAAAATACCGGTTGCAAAGATAACTGAAAAAGATACCGATAGATATAATATCAAATATGAATTGGACCATGGCGCATTTATACCCCTGTATTTTATAAACAAAAAATTCTCGGATTATAAGATAGTCCATATAACTTATGGGATGTTATCCGGAATCCAACTCTATAGGTTTGGTATGAATATCAGAAAAGCCGTGGAAGAAAGCGATACAAATGCGGTATTTATTGCAAGCGGCGATTTATCACATAAACTCGATTTGGAAGGGCCTTACGGACATAGCCCTTACGGGGAGGAATTTGACAGGGATATCGTATCGTTCCTTAAAGCCGGAGATGTTTTGGGCGTATTTAATATAGATCCTCTCACCGTGGAGGAAGCGCAAGAGTGCGGGCTCAGGTCATATTACATTATGTTAGGAGCAATGGACGGATATAATATCAAAGGTAATCTCTTATCTTATGAGGGGACTTTTGGCGTAGGATATTCGGTGATGGAATTTGATTTGGAAAAAACTGACGAGGGAATCTATGATCTATTATTGGAAAATGAGAAAAATAAAATTAAATCAAGGCTGGAGAATGCCGACCCCCGTGTAAAGCTTGCATGCGAAAGTTTAACCAATTATTTAATCAATGAAGAATATATTGACATACCCCCATATGTGACGGATGAAATGAAAGAGACAAAAAGAGGCGTATTTGTAACATTAAAGAGAGAAGGCGTTCTAAGAGGATGTGTGGGTACATTCCAGCCTACCACCGAAAACGTATGTGAGGAAATCATTAAAAATGCCGTAAGTGCCGGTATATATGATTCAAGGTTTATACCCGTGCAGATGAGTGAATTAGATGAAATAGAATTTTCGGTGGATGTGCTTACAGAGCCGCAGGAGGCATCTATAGAGGAGCTTGATCCTAAAAAATACGGTGTAATAGTTAAGAGCGGAATCAAGGTGGGATTATTGCTTCCGGACATAGAGGACGTGGATACCGTTGAAGAGCAAATTAATATTGCTCTTGAAAAAGGCGGTATATCCCCCGATGAAGAGTATACTATCGAAAAATTTGAAGTCATAAGGTATAAATGAGAATGTTAAGGTTAAGGTGAAGGTGAAGGTAAAGGTAAAGGTAAAGGCGAAGGCGAAGGTGATACCTTGTTACACGATGCATTGTTTTTTGAAAAATATAAGGACAGTATAAAATGTTTACTATGCCCTCATAATTGCATCATAGCCGAAGGCCGGTCCGGGCTATGTTCGGTTAGAACAAACAAAGGCGGCATTTTAAAAACAATAAATTATGGGGAAATAACGGCGATGGCAATTGACCCCGTGGAGAAAAAACCCCTCTATCATTTTAAACCCGGGAAAGACATATTGTCCGTGGGCAGCTTCGGCTGCAATTTTTCATGTGACTTTTGCCAAAATTACTCAATAGCCCAATATAAGGCAGACAGTAGTTATTTGTCACCCGGGGAACTGATAGAAAGGTGCCGGGGTTTAGAGGGCAATATAGGCATAGCTTTTACGTATAACGAACCCTCTATCTGGTATGAATATATATATGATACTTCCAAAAAGTTAAAAGAAGAGGACCCGCACAGCAGTGCGGTCCTTGTCACCAATGGATACATTGAAACCGAACCCCTGCTGAAACTTCTGCCCTATATAGATGCTATGAATATAGATTTGAAGGCTTTTCAACAGGATTATTATAAAAAGGTATGTGGCGGGCGATTGGAGCCGGTATTGGCAACCATTGAAAATGCCGTAGGGAGATGCCATGTGGAGATAACCACATTGCTGGTGACCGGTTTAAATGATTCCAAGGAAGAGGTAGAAAAAATTGCATCCTACCTGGGCAATTTGGACAAAAATATTCCCCTGCATCTGTCCCGGTATTTTCCGAACTATAAAATGGATGACCCGCCTACAAAATTAGAAACGATGCTGGAAAGCAGGGATATCGCCAAGAAATATCTGAACTATGTATATTTAGGAAATATGGGCAATATTGATAATTCCACATACTGCCCCCGGTGTGAAAAACTTTTGATAGATCGGAATAATTTCTTTACAGATATTTATATGAACAGCAGCATATGCCCGGAATGCGGGTTTGATACCAAAATATTATTATAAAATCCGGCCATCATATCAATATGTCGTAAAATCAGTGCTTTTTCAGTGACCCCGGACAGTCCCTGCAGGTTTTATAAACATAGAGAGCTTTCACAGGTACCGTTAATACTATCCGCCTCAAGATGGCAAAACCTAATGTGTCATTTAATACTGTCCGTCCTAGGATGACAAAACCTAAGGTGTCATTCTGAATGAACGAAGTGAAATGAAGAATCTCTGATTGCGAAAAATCTTGATTTTTAGCAATACTCAGAATGACATTTTCAATACTCTTTGTAAAATTAGGGTTTTTTCAGTGACCCTGAACAGTCTTTGCAGGTTTTATAAACATAGAGATCCTTCGCAAGTATCGTTAATGCTGTCCGTCTCAGGATGACAAAATCCAAGGTGTCATTCTGAATGAACGAAGTGAAATGAAGAATCTAAACGC
>DASRMO010000081.1:0-2033 GCA_035647895.1 Clostridia bacterium | reverse complement strand
CTCTATTATATCAATATTTAATCCTTTTTTACCTATCTCTTCCCTTAAATATTGTGCTATAAAATGTGTAAAAAATTTTTCGCTGTCATAGTGCCCGATATCTATTACATTTATCGCTTGAGAAATGGCATCCTGAGCATCGTGATATTTTACATCTCCGGTAATTACACATTGGCATCCCCTATGCAATGCTGCTTGAATAAAATCCGCACCGCTTCCATTGATAACGGCTACCTTCTTGATGATTGCCCCCGGGTCTCCTGCCACCCTGACATATTCAGTGCCTATTTGCCCTTTAATCTCTATCGCTAATTCCTTTAAAGTTTTCGGTTTATTTAATTCCCCGAACCTTCCAATGCCCCAAACAGGGCCTTCATTTGCTAGGGGGTAAATATCGTAAGCAACCTCTTCATATGGATGTGATTCTGTTAAAGCCTTTATTGCTTCCCTTAATTTTTCTTTTGGAATTATAGTTTCCAATCTGATTTCTTCTACCCTCTCTAATTCTCCCTGTTTTCCTATAAATGGTTTCGTACCTTCCAGAGGTTTAAATGTGCCTATACCTTCGGTTCTAAAAGTACAATGACTGTAGTTGCCTATATGTCCGGTGCCTGCAGCATTAATGGCTTCCGCAACCTTTTCCTCATAACCTGAGGGGATAAAAACTACAAGTTTATAATATAAAGTTCTTTCTGTTATGTCCAAAATCTCTATATCCTGTATGTTTAATCGATTTGCAATATAATCGTTTAATCCCTCGGGTGCTACATCCATATTAGTATGGGCAGCATAGACGGCAATATTGTTTTGAATTGCTCTATAAATAATTTTACCCTTCATATCGTCCTTTGTAATGCTTTTTAATGGTGAAAAAATCATCGGATGATGAGTTACAATCATGTCTACATTTTTTTCTACTGCTTCATCTAAAACACCATCTGTTATTTCTAATGTTGTCAAAACCTTATTTATAATGTCTTTCTTATGCCCTAACTGTAAACCGACATTGTCCCATTTGTATGCATAATTTAAAGGGGCTAAATTTTCAATAATATCGGTTATTGTTTCTACCGTTGCAAACATAAGTATACCTCCTCAAGTTTTTTCAGTTTTTTCTTCATATCTTTTAACTTTTCAGCCGAATGCCCTGAAATATTTTCACCTATATTCCGTATGATTTCCTTTGTTGTTTTTATTTTCCTATCAATGAACTCCATTGCTAACAGCCCGGGATTATTGTATATATAAAATCCAACCTCATAATAAATTGGGTCTACCGCCCTTTGTTCCCCGGGTTTTGCCACGATAATTTCATAAATATGGTGCCCCTCCTTAACTAATATATCTTTTTTTATGATAAAATCATTTCCCACCAGATACTCCCTTAATTCTGATTGGGCCTGCATGGGCTGAAGTATTAAAGTATCAAGACTTTGTGCTATTTCTTTTGAATTATTCAATAATTCACTGATTAATAACCCGCCCATACCTGCAATAATTATAGTATCAACTTCTTTAGGCTTTAAAATTGAAAGCCCACTTCCCAATCTGGTCTCTATACAATGCGAAAGGTTATTGGATACAATATTGTCCTCAGCACACTTTAAAGGCCCTTCATTTATATCTCCTGCTATTACAAAAGGGCTTATTTTATTTTTTAACAGATATACGGGAATATAGCCATGATCCGTTCCTATATCCGCAACACGATGGCCTATTGTAACTTGATCCGCTATTTTTTGCAACCTGGCGGTTAATTTTTTACTCAATTCCAAATTCACCCCCATAATTTACTCTTTACAAAATATACCGTAATATTTTAAAAGCTATACTCTAAAACTATATACAAAGGAGGTAATATCATGCCGAACACTAAAAAAAGGCCTAAAAAGGTTGTACGCCCGGAAGAGATGATAAAATTTAGCTGGGGAGGCACAACTCAGGAGTGGGAAGAGGAAGCAGATCAAGTAATGCATATTTTGCAAGACCAACTGGATGATCAAGAATCCGATGAAGAACTTCAAAATAAAATT
>DASRMO010000080.1:0-2927 GCA_035647895.1 Clostridia bacterium | reverse complement strand
CTATTGTTAAACTATCGTTATATCGCATAATTAAACAAATGCACACTAAAAAACATCCATACCATAATTAGTATAGATGTTTTTTATAATTTAATTCAGGATATGCAAAATATGACAAGTGAAACGTCCCCTTGATATCTCCGGCATTTTATCTCTTGACACTTCTCTATGTATTAATATCCTATCCTGGTATATACGATTTTTAATAGCTCATCCCTGATTTTTGCAGCTTCGGCTATAATATCATCGCTCTCTGCCTTTTTCGCTGCTTTATAATCCTCGTCTTTTATACTGTTCAGGTTTATGTATACATTAAATAAGGCTCCCTCTATTCCAGCATAAGCCATCAATGAACCTACGCCCACGTCAGTGATAGCCATCGCATTTCCGTGATCTGCAAATACTCTTCCGATTCTGAGTATTTCAAGACCTTGTTTTGCGGTATTCAGCGGAACTTCCAAGGCATTTGTCGTTGCTTCCGCCAAAGCTCCTTTTCTTGCTGCTTTTTGTTCATCCGTATCTTTCGGCATTCTGAGTGCCTCCATATAAGCATCAAATGCTGCCTTGTCTTTATCAATAGAATCATATAATTCATTTTTTAATCTAACAAATCCATCATAGCTATCTTGAAAAGCCTTTCTGGTTTCTTCATCCAAAGATTCATAAGCTTTTTTGCCAAATGTTAAATTACCCACCATGAGCATAAGGGATGATCCCAAACTACTTGCTAAAGCCGCCGCGCTCCCTCCCACCAGCGTTGAATCTTTGCTCTCCAATGAATCCATAAAACCCCTAATAGTTTCATCTACAAACATAAATTTTCCTCCTCCTGTAAATATTTTAAATCCTTTGTTTTCAATACAACTTTATCATATTGGAAGGATTTAGTCTATATATTCATTGTTAATATTTACACAAATTATAATAATTATGTGCAATGAAAACAGTTCAAGGATACTGAAAAAGTCCCAAAAGACTTTGATAGCAATAATAGATTAACTATTTTTTTCATTGAAGCGCTCAATAGCAAGCATTATTAATCTGTCTATTAAATCCCCGTATTCAATTCCTACGGTCTGCATCATTTTAGGATACATACTTATTTTTGTAAATCCGGGCATAGTATTGACCTCATTTAGCAAAACGCGATTAGTCACCTCTTCAATAAAAAAATCTACCCGGGCAAGCCCTGTGCAATCTAAAAGTTTATACACTTCGATAGCCGTATCCCTTATTTTTTCGGTTGCATCTTCCGATAGTTCGGCCGGTATCACAAATTGAGTAGTGCCGGCGATATACTTATCATGATAATCATAGAACTCTGCCGACGGTATTATTTCTGCCGGTAAAGATGCAATAGGATTATCATTGCCAAGAACGGCACACTCTATTTCTCTTCCCTTAATAGTCTCCTCTATTACAATTTTCCTGTCATATTTACCTGCTAATTCTATGGACTTCTTTAGCTCACCCCTATCATATGCCTTGGTTATCCCTACACTTGAGCCCATATTAGCGGGCTTAACGAAAACAGGATATTCAAAGTTATCTTCTATACTATGTATAATATTCATTCCATCTTCTCTGTACTGTTTAAACATTATCACAGCATATTTTGCCTGTGGAATCCCATCCGCCTGCAAGAGTTTTTTAGCAATCGCTTTGTCCATCGCTACGGAAGAAGCCAACACCCCCGCACCGACATAGGGTACATTCATCATCTCAAATAATCCCTGTATTGTTCCGTCTTCACCGAAGGGGCCGTGCAGCACCGGAAAAATAACATCTATTTTCTCTGTCCTGTTGCCGCCCAATATTACGGTGCCCCTGTCTCCGCCAATTGGCAATAGAGACATATAATTTTTAAAACCTTTTTCTTCTTCAGATTCATCTGCAATCTTTTCCCAATTCCCGTTTTCTATTTCATCTATGGGACCCTCATACAATTTCCAAATGCCTTCTTTAGTGATTCCAACCGTAATAATGTTGTATTTGTTTTTATCCATGGACCTGAGTATGGATGCGGCCGATATCAGAGAAATTTCATGTTCTCCGGATCTCCCGCCAAATATGATCATCACATTTTTCTTTTTCATATCAACACCTTCTTTCCTACTGACATTATTATTCTATCCTTGTTTGATTTATTATTCAATGAGAAATGTAAAGGCCAAAAAATAAATAGCGGAGAATTAATTCTCCGCCACAACATATTATGTAGGGGTGGACCCGCGTGTCCACCCGTTTTAATTTCTATTTTAAAATATTGACGTTAAACGGCTGAGTTGTTTTTTAGAAGACTCAAAAAACTCAAACACCTTAGATTTCAACCGAAGCGGCAATTCCTTTTCATTTACACTGCTGTACACAAGATAATATTCCTCCGCTGTCAGAGATTTCTCCAATTCTTTTTTTGTCTTTTCATCTGTTAAACCATGCTTCACATCTACGAAACAGAGCGGAGGAAACATTACACACCACCAGTTTTGCCCTTCGGCATCACCTATTTCCACACGCAATGCCTCATATCTGCCTGCGGGAAAGACAACATTGCCGTATCTCCTGGTAGGAAATTTATATTCCCCTAAGCACACTCTCACACTATAGTCTTGTCCATTCTTAGAGATTTCTTCCTCAGCAACCGCTTCTATTTTATCTAAATTATTTATTAAAATATCCCTAGTTTCATCTGCATTTTTAGAGATTTCCAAATCACCCGACATTGCATCTATTATCTTATCCCTAACCTTTAATTTTAATTCCTGATCCTCAGGAGAATCACTGTTTGCCAACACATGAAACCGTATCAAATTTTCTCCTCTTTTTTCAAGGGCTTCTGCTTCTTCTCTTATATACAGAACATTTATAAATAACAGAAATACTAAAAATACTATAACTGATTTATCAACCCACTTTTTATACATCTT
>DASRMO010000079.1:0-6903 GCA_035647895.1 Clostridia bacterium | reverse complement strand
ATAACAAAATATATAGATGCCATAGGCTGTATTATAGTTTCATTCTATTTGCTCTATAACGGATTTGATATGTTGCGAAAAAATAAGGCAGCTGAACATTCGTAAGAAGACAGGAAGACAGGGGGACGTTTCACCTGTCTTCCCGCAGGGCAGACACATAGGTCTGCCCCTACAGCATTGCCGGAGCGGAAAATATCTTAAAATTTAATATAAAATATTAAGTGAATGCATTTGAGAATATGATTATAATTCCCGGCGAATGAAGATGAAAAATACGCGAAGTTTTCGATTTCTGATCTCCAGAATGTAGGGGTGGACCCATGTGTCCACCCTTGGAAGACAGGAGAAGACAGGTGAAACGTCCCCATGTCTTCACCCATGTCTTGTGGGAGAAGACAGGTGAAACGTCCCCATGTCTTGCCCATGTCTTGCCCATGTCTTGCCCATGTCTTGGGCCCATGTGTCCACCCTCTAAACAACCGCATCATATATTAACTCCTCAATGTAGCCTTCATTTTATCCTCACTCAGTATAAGTTCTATAGCATTTTCTATAGATTTAACTGCTATATCCGTATGCATTAAAAGCTTGCCGCTGCATCCTTCCCCTTCAATGGTGGCTATGGATATCCCGCATATTTTAAACATCTCTATATCATTAATCCCGTTTCCGACACAGATGGTACCCTTTGCATCCAATTCCTCTACTATTTTCTTTTTAAAAATACCCGCATTTTCCTTGGGAAAGGTTTTTACATCTATTCCTAGATTGCTGCATTGTGCCTTTACGGTTCCGTAGGTATCGGCAGTCAATATGTATATGTCCGCAAAATTTTTGAGCCCAATCAAAGATTCCTTCACACCTTCGATCAACTTTCCGTCAACAGCTACTGTTCCGTTATAATCGAAAACAATATTTTTTATTTTAATTTCACCCATACCCGGTATATCATAAATCAGCATAATCCTACCTCCATATTTTATCGTATATATTTTTATTATATTCTATCCTAAGTATCCTAGGCATCCCAAGCATCCTAAACACCCTAAGCACCTTAGACTTCTTAAGCTTGTCCTAAACTATCCTAAGGCTATGCCGGTATCATCATAGCCACGGTTGCTTGCTAATCAGCCTGTTTTTCATATTTTAATTCTACCCTAAGTATCCTAAGCATCCCAAGTATCCTAAACATCCAAAGCACCTTAGACTTCTTAAGCTTGTCCTAAACTACCCTAAGGCTATGCAGGTATCATCATGGCCACGGTTGCACACTGAACAGCCTGTTTCTCATCTTTTAATTCTACCCCAAGGCCACATCCAGTACCATCATAACGCTAAAACCCAACATAACACCTATAGTAGATATATGATTGTCCGGATCTCTTTGGGCCTCAGGTATTAATTCTTCCGCAACCACATAAATCATAGCACCTGCTGCAAAAGATAAGGCATAGGGTAGCAGAACCTGCAATTTCGTTACTAACAGGGCACCTAATACTCCGGCAATAGGTTCCACTACGCCGGATAATTGACCGTACACAAAACTCTTAAATCTCGAAAGCCCTTCTCTCCTGAGCGGCACGGATACGGCGGCACCTTCAGGAAAATTTTGAATAGCGATTCCCATCGCAAGGGTTATCGCACCTGCCAAAGATGCGGAAGGCAGGTCAGCCGCAATTGCACCGAAGGCGACCCCTACTGCCAGGCCTTCGGGTATATTATGTATGGTGATGGCGAGAACTAACAGTATACTCCTTTCCCAACCGGTTTTAATTCCTTCACATTCTCCTTCAGGTTGATTAAAATGCATATGGGGCAGCAGTTTATCTACTGCATACAGAAAAGCACCTCCCAATAAAAAACCTACGGCTGCCGGTATCCATGGGGTCATACCGGTCATCTCCGCCATTTCTATAGAAGGTTCCAGCAATGACCAAAAGCTGGCCGCAATCATAACCCCTGCTGCGAATCCGAGCATACCGTTCAATATTTTTTTATTTATTTCCTTAAAAAGAAATACCAATGCCGCCCCGAGTGCTGTTACAGCCCAGGTAAACAATGTGGCTATAAGTGCCTGTGTCACATGATCCAGATTCATAAACCAAATTTTCATAAAAGGACCCCGCTTTCAAAAGATAGCCTGAAATTTATTTTCTTATAACAATTTGATATTACCATAAACTTGTATACCTTGCAATTAAAACAATTAAGACATATAATATGCATTAAAAGAATGAAAGGGAAGATAGAATGATCAAGGTAAAAGGCAAATATAATAGTGCAATTATTTATGCCGATAATGTGGAAGACAAGGTTATAAATCAGATTAAAACATTATTGGATCAGGAGTTTGTAAAGGGAAGTAAAATAAGAATAATGCCCGATGTGCATGTGGGTATAGGTTGCACTATAGGAACAACCATGACCATTGAAGATAAAATTGTACCTAATCTTGTCGGTGTTGATATAGGCTGCGGCCTGGAGGTCATAAAAATTAAAAACAAGAACATCGAGCTGCAAAAAATGGACAAATTAATTTATAGCAGGATTCCCAGCGGATTTAAGATAAGGGATAAAGAACATAAATTCAACGATGAGATTGATTTAAATCAACTCAGGTCCGGAAAAGAAGTCAATCTTAAAAGGGCAAGGTTGAGCATCGGTACATTAGGCGGGGGTAATCATTTTATCGAAGCAAATAAAGACAGCAAAGAGAATATATATATAGTTATTCATTCCGGGAGCAGGCACCTGGGGCATCAGGTTGCAAGCCTCTATCAGAAAAAGGCCTATGATGCGTTGAATAAAAATACAAAGCAAGATATAGATGAATTTGTAGCACAGTTAAGAGCTCAGGGACGGGAGAAGGATATAAAAAGGGAATTAAAAAAGAGAAAATCTAAAGTTGTCACAGATATACCGAGGGATTTGGCGTATGTATCCGGGCAATTATTTGATGATTATATTCATGATATGAAAATTGTTCAATATTTTGCAGAATTAAACAGGAAAGCTATGGCGGAAGAAATAATAAAGGGTATGAAATTAGATGTAGTGGAACAATTTACGACTATTCATAATTATGTGGATACGGAAAATATGATACTGCGAAAAGGTGCGGTTTCGGCTCAACTCGGTGAAAAACTCATAATACCGATAAATATGCGTGACGGCAGCCTCATCTGTATCGGAAAAAGCAATGCCGAATGGAATTATTCCGCTCCCCACGGTGCAGGGAGGGTTATGAGCAGGACCGAAGCCAAAAAAGTGCTCAATTTGAATGAATTTAAGGAAACGATGGAAGGAATCTATACGACCTCTGTAAATAGAAGTACAATCGATGAATGTGCCTTTGCATATAAGACCATGGATGAAATAATAGAAAATATCGGTGATACGGTGGACATAATCGATAGGATTGTGCCCATATATAACTTTAAAGCTGCGGACTAAGAAATTGTCCTAGACAACCGATAAAATAGCTATGGACAAACAAAGCTTTTAGTACTATATTTGAATTATTATATATGTTACAAATTCAGGAGTGAAGGTATATGAAGGTTATAATAGTAGGGGCAGGAAAACTGGGTCAAAAATTAGCGGAATCATTGGTCGCGGAGAATATAGATGTGATACTCATAGACAGCAATACAAATTTAATAGATAAGATAAATGAAAATCTTGATGTTTTGACCGTTGCTGCCAGTGGTGTGGATATAAACACATTGAAAGAGGTGGACATCAAGAGTTGTGATTTGCTGGTGGCATGCACCAAGGAAGACGAAACGAACACCGTTATATGCCTATTAGCCAAAAAACTTGGATGCAAAAAGACAATAGCCAGAATAAGAAATCCGGAATATATGGAACAATTGGATTTTGTAAAAACTGAATTGGGTATTGATTATATCATCAATCCGGAATTAGAAACAGCCAAGGTTATAGAAAAATATCTGCTAAAAAATTTTAGTTTTTATACGGGGGATTTTGCCAAGGGCAAAGTGACAATGTTAGATTTTAATATAGGGCATAATGAAGGTTTTGTCGGAAAGAAAATTGAAAGCCTCAGGGATTTTGATGATTTTTTAATAACTGCCGTATCCAGGGGTGGAGAAATTATAATTCCCGATGGTTCAACACAACTTATAAAAAATGATATCATACATGTTATCGGTAAAAGTACCGATATAGAGAGCCTGGATGCTAAATTTCAAGAAGAAATAGGCATAATGAGGAAACAGATAGAGAGAGTGATGATACTTGGAGGAGGGAAAGTAAGTTTTTATTTAGCGAAACAACTTTCACAATCCGATATTTCAGTGACTATTTTAGAAGAAGATAAAGCACGCTGTGAAGTTCTTGATGAAAAACTGGATAATGTATTGATAATTCATGGGGACGGAACTGATATACATTTATTGGAAGAGGAAAATTTAAAATCTATGGACGCCTTCATTGGATTGACGGGATATGACGAGCAGAATTTATTGATGGCACTGATGGCGAAACAAGCCGGTGTATCAAGGGCCGTAGCTAAAATCAGCAGAGAGAATTATATCAAAATCATAGATAAATTGGACATAGATGCGGCATTTAATCCGGTGTACATTACGGCTTCCAATATATTAAAGTATATCAGAGGGGGTAAAGTGATATCGGTTTCATTGCTGCTGGGCGGAGACGGAGAGGTAACAGAAATTATAGTAGGAGAAAATTTATCGTTTACGGGAAAACCTTTAGCAGAGCTTAATTTACCAAAGGGTATTATAATAGGGGCTATAGTCCGCAACGGGGATGTTATTATCCCTAAGGGAAGCTCCATCATATACCCGGGAGACAAAATAATCGTATTCAGTTTAACTAAAGATTTACCTACTTTAAAAATGTTTATGAAATCAGGTAAGGGAGGTATTTTTGGTGAATTACGGGATCGTGTTAAAGGTACTAGGTAATATACTTATGGTAGAATCCGCTTTGATGCTGCCTGCGTTAAGTATAGCTTTTTATACCAACGAACACGATAAAATGGCATTTCTTATTACTGTAATAATAACAGGAGTTATAGGTTTTATAATGTCTAAGAAAACTACAACTAAAAACAATGTCAATATCAGGGAAGGTTTAGCCATAGTTGCTTTAGGTTGGATTTTTGCCTCCTTATTCGGCGCACTTCCCTTTTATTTATCCGGAAGTATACCTTCTTATATAGATGCATTTTTTGAGACCGTGTCCGGATTTACAACTACGGGGGCATCAATATTGAGCAATGTGGAAGGACTTCCCCATGGAAGTTTATTCTGGCGTTCATTTACCCATTGGATAGGAGGAATGGGTATATTAGTTTTTACCATAGCACTGCTTCCCGCTTTGGGAATAGGCGGTTTTCAAATATTCAAAGCGGAGAGCCCGGGCCCTACTGCAGACAAAATAATGCCGAGGATAAAAGATACGGCTAAAACTTTATATGTTATATATTTTTCCATAACCATGCTGCAGATTATACTTTTAAGATTGGGTGGGATGAGTTTTTTTGATTCTATGTTGCATACTTTCGGTTCCGTGGGAACCGGAGGATTCGGCATAAAAAATAACAGTGTCGCTTTTTACGATAGCACATATATTCATATTATAATCGGAATTTTTATGCTATTATCAGGTATGAATTTTTCTCTATATTATTATTTATTTAAAGGCAGATGGAAAGATGTGCTCAAAAATGAAGAATTAAGGCTCTACTTGGCCATAGTCTCCACGGCTATTATAGCTATTGCACTTAACCTTTTTATGACATCCTATGCGGGTATTTTTCGTTCGCTCAGAGATTCATTCTTTCAGGTGATTTCAATAATAACTACTACCGGGTATACCACTGCAAATTTTGACCTTTGGCCTACCTTCAGCAAGACCATATTGTTTACACTCATGTTTATAGGAGGTTGTGCCGGCTCTACCGCAGGTGGAATAAAGGTTATCAGAATATTGATTTTAGGTAAACTTATTAAAAGGGATGTAGCAAAATTGTTTCATCCCAGGGCGTTCATTTCAATAAAAAACAGCGGGAAAAAAGTCACGGACGAAACCATAGTGAGTATAAACAGTTTTTTTACTTTATATATTATGATATTTATTATATCGACCATAATAATATCGTTGGAGGGCTTAGACATTGTGAGTGTATCCAGTGCCGTAGCCGCAACCTTAGGCAATATCGGCCCCGCATTAGGTTTTGCCGGGCCTGCAAGTAATTTTGGAGGGTTCAGTCCTTTGAGTAAAGTGTTATTTTCATTTTTGATGTTAGCCGGCAGATTGGAAATATTTACCTTGATTGCATTAGTACTGCCGAAAAATTGGACTAGAGAAGTTTAAACAGGTGCTTAGAGATGATTTTTATCGCACCTCTACTGTGAATATGGGGTGTTATTTACATGACATTAAATAAAGAATTGCTTATTGGGGATATTAAAAAAATACCGGGACTAATTTTTGCTTTTGCAATCTGCGGTTACGGGACTATACAGATTAAGGTAATCAATTTGGGGATGGACCCATGGGATACACTGGCTCTCGGCATAGACGACAGGACCGGATTGGGTTTTGGCAAAATAACTCAAATTGTAGGACTCATTATAATACTTCTTTCTCTGTTTGTTAAAATCTATCCGGGCATGGCTACCATCCTCAATATGTTTTTTATCGGATTTTTCGCGGATATAATTTCTAAATTCAATATCGTATTAGTTCCGCAAAATTATTTTTTAAAGATAATAGTATTACTTTATGGTAATATTATATTAAATTACGGATTCTACAGTTATCTGAAATATGAATTGGGAGCGGGTATTATAATAGGGGCTATAGTCCGCAACGGGGATGTTATTATCCCTAAGGGAAGCTCCATAATAT
>DASRMO010000078.1:0-7009 GCA_035647895.1 Clostridia bacterium | reverse complement strand
CTATACGTAGTATAGGATGTAGGCCACGGAATTGTTCCCCTGATTAAATTTTTAATCTCTTCGGCGGGTTTTTTCCAATCTATCCTGCCGAACTCTTTAGTAAGCATCGGTGCATATGATGTTTCATTATGATCCTGTGGTATGGGCCGTATTTCATCGGCCTCTATCAATTCTATCGTTTTACACAAAACTTCGGCACCGAGATTCATTAAACGATCATGGAGTTCCCCGGCCGTCTCATCTTCGCCTATCTCAATTTCTTCTTTTAATAGAATGTCCCCGGTATCTATCCCCGTATCCATATATATTGTAGTGATGCCGGTGTTCTTTTCCCCATTGATAATGACCCAATTGATGGGAGCAGACCCTCGGTATTTCGGTAACAAGGAAGCATGAACGTTGATACAACCATATTTCGGAATTTGTAAAATTTCCTTAGGTAAAATTTGCCCAAAGGCTACGACTACAATAATATCCGGGCTCAATCCTTCTATGCTTTTAAACACTTCCGCATCTTTTAACGTATTTGGCTGAAATACAGGAATATTATACTTTAATGTTTCCTTCTTCACAGGTGTTATATCAATCTTCCGGCCCCTGCCCCTCGGCCTATCCGGTTGAGTAAAAACTCCTACCATATCATGTTTGCTATTTAGTAAAGCTTCTAAGGAAGGCACAGCAAATTGTGGGGTTCCCATATAGATTATCTTCACAAAATCACCACTATTCTTTTTCGATTACATCTCCGTCTTTTTTTACTTTATCTATAAATAATATCCCATCTAAATGGTCTACTTCATGACAAAATGCTCTTGCCAAGAGTTCCTTCCCTTCAAGAACAATCTCTTCACCTTTGCGGTTTAAACCTTTTATTTTAACTATATTCGGCCTTACGACCTCCCCTGTAATTCCGGGCAAACTGAGACATCCTTCTTCGTGGCATTGACTGCCTTCCTCGGACACTATTTCCGGATTTATTAATTCAATTAAACCCTCTCCTACGTCTATAATTATTACTCTTCTTAAAACCCCGATCTGCGGGGCCGCTAAGCCCGCACCCTCGGCTTCATACATTGTTTCCTTCATATCATCCAATAAAGTAATAATTCTATCATCAATTTTATCAACAACTCTTGAAACTTTTCTTAATATCGAGTCGCCTTCTTCACGGATAATTCTTATTGCCATAATTATTTTCCTCCTAAACTAAACAATGGTACATGGATTTATATCGATATTACACAATATATCCTTAGGAACATATTTACCCCTATTATCTATCAATAAATATTTTATGGCCTTTTTTAATAGACTAAAAGGTACATCAACATCCTTTAATAAAAGTTGATACCTGTAACTATCTTTTACTTTGCTCACTATATTCGGATTAGGCCCTAAAACAATATTATCAAATTTTTCATATCCCTGCGAGTTTAAAATATATTTTATATGATTTGTTATCGAGTTGGCCGTATCTCGTACACTTTTTCCATCCTTACCCGCAAATCCTATTAAAATTAAATTTGAGAAAGGAGGATAATAAAATTCTTTTCTGATGATCAATTCATTTTCAACAAATTTTTTATAATCATGCTTTCTTGAAAATACAATACTATAATGATTTGGATCGTAAGTCTGTAAAATTACCCTGCCTTCGTCCAAACCTCTTCCGGACCTGCCGGCTACTTGAGTGATTAGCTGAAAAGTTCGCTCTGCCGCTCTAAAATCCGGCAAATTTAAAATCAAATCCGCCAAAATAATACCCACAAGAGTAACATTAGGAAAATCTAAACCCTTGGAAATCATCTGCGTACCTATAAGAACATCTATTTTTTGTTTTCTAAAGTCTTCAAGAATCTTTTCATGTGAACCCTTCCGGCTCGTTGTATCCATATCCATCCGTTTTATTCTTGCCTCCGGAAAATAAAATTTAACCAAATCTTCAACTTTCTGGGTTCCGACCCCTAAACATTCTATACTACTTTTATTACAATTAGGGCATATTGCAGGCACCTTTCCGGTTTGGCCGCAATAATGGCATTTAAGCATTGCACCGACTTTATGAAAAGTCATAGCTATATCACAGTGGCTGCACTTTTCAACATAACCACAGGATTTACATGATACGAAACTTGAATATCCCCTTCGATTCAAAAATAAAATGATCTGTTTTCCTTTTTTAAGATTTTCATCCATGGCTTCTATTAATTCATAACTGAATATCTCCCTGTTTCCCGCTTCTAATTGTTCCGCCATATTGATTATCTTTACTTCAGGTAAACTTGTATTTACAGCCCTTTTTGTTAAATTGATCAATTCCAACCGGCCATTTAAAGCCCTATGATAATTTTCTATAGATGGTGTGGCGGAACCCAATACCAATACGGCACCTTCTAATTGCCTGCGATAATCGGCAATATCAATAGCGTGGTACCGCGGCGGCTGTTCGGATTTATATGTATATTCATGTTCCTCATCTATAATAATTATTCCAAGATTTTTAAGCGGTGCAAAAATAGCGGACCTGGCTCCTATTACAATATCAACTTCGCCATTTGCAATTCTCCGCCATTCATCATATCTTTCCCCGCCCGACAGACGGCTGTGAAAGACAGCTATCCGTTCTCCAAACCTGCCCATAAATCTATCAACAGTTTGAGGTGTAAGGGAGATTTCAGGTACAAGGACAATTCCTTGTTTACCCTTTTTTATTACTTTTTCTATGAGTTGCAAATAGACTTCAGTTTTACCGCTGCCTGTGATGCCATGTATCAGATAACTGCCGTTTATATTATTTTTTATACAATCACTTATTTTGTCTATCGCTACTTGCTGTTCCTCGTTGGGAAGAAGCTTCGGAAAAGCCGCAAAATTTTTACCTGCAAGGGGATCTCTTTTAACCTCTACGTCAATAAATTTTATATACCCTTTTTTTCCCAAACTATTCAGGGTTCCCCTTCCGGTATCGGCTACACTTAACAATTTCTTTACACTGCATTTGCCGTATTGTTTTAATATTTCTAAACAAAGTTTTTGTTTTCTTGCATTCTTTAATGAATTTATAACTTCATTCCAATTTTCATCTTCTACAACCATATACACATACTGCTCTGTCTTTATATTTACCTCACTGTCAAATTCATATTTTATATCAATTATATTTTTTTCGAGAAGGGTTTTGATAGCATCATTGATCTCTTTATAATCTACATGTTGAATCAATAGATCTAAATATGCTTCTCCCCCCAGTTCCTCCAATACGGTAAGCACATCCTGTAATTTTTGTTGACCGGCCGGAACTGATTCCCTCCATTCGGTATCCGATAATATAATCAACTTTCTTTCTTTTTTTATCATGCCTTTAGGTATCAAACAATGTATGGCTTCTATATATTTGCACAGATATCTATTCTTCATCCAAATTATGAGCCTCAGCTGATTTTCCGATAAAATGGGTTTCTCGTCTATAATTGCCAATACATCTTTTAATTTTAGATTTTCATTTGATGGCTTATCCATGTCATTGAAAACATATGCTTCGAGTCTCCGATTTCCTCTGCCGAAAGGAACAATTACCCGCATCCCTAAAGCTATTTTATTGCATAAATGAGCGGGAACTTTATAATCAAACAGTTTATCTGTTCTGTAACTGTTATTGTCTACCACAACTTGCACTATTTTATCCCCGTGCGTCAATTTTTCACCCCTTTTAAATAACCCTTAACCCTTCATTTCTAACATTTGTTTTGCCTTATCTAAAATACGATGTGCAATATCTACCTTGCTCGATTTTTCTATCTTCTCTATTTTACCGTCTATATCCACTATTGTGACAATATTTGTATCCGTCCCAAAACCGGCACCTTCTTCTGTAATATCATTTGCTACTATAAAATCTAAATTTTTCCCTAACATTTTATCTTTCGCATTTTTGACAATATTATCACTTTCCGCTGCGAATCCAATCAGCATCCTGTCTCCTTTTATCTTTCCAAGTTCATATAAAATATCAGGATTTTTGACCAGGGTTAAATTCATGTTCCCTTTATTCTTCTTTATTTTATGTTCCGATACGGCCTCAGGCCTGTAATCCGAAACAGAAGCAGACTTAATAATAATGTTTTGTTCTTTGAAATTATCCATCACCGAATCGTACATTTCCAGAGCAGTATTTATTTTAATTAACTTAACCCCCGGCGGCGTACGGAGATTCGTAGGGCCGCTTATCAAGATAACTTCCGCCCCCCTTGCGGATGCAGCCTCTGCAAGGGAATACCCCATTTTACCTGTTGAATAGTTACTGATAAATCGGACCGGATCAATGATTTCCCTTGTCGGTCCGGCCGTTATTAAAATTTTTTTGCCCTTTAAATCACCGTCTGATTTAACTATATTTACTATAAACCTTATAATTTCGTTTGTATCGGCCAATTTACCTATCCCGATATCCCCACATGCCAAACGCCCGGATTCCGGTTCTATAAATTGATATCCCAATGAAATTAATTTTTCTATATTCTGCTGCACGATTTTATTTTCATACATTTTTTCATTCATGGCAGGTGCAAAAATGACTTTCGCAGTAGAAGCCATAATTGTGGTGGAGAGCATATCATCCGCAATGCCATTGGCAACTTTGCCGATAATATTGGCGGTTGCAGGGGCTACGAGTAAAACATGGGCTTTTTGTGCTAATGAAATATGCTCAATATTCCAATATCTAGGTGTGTTAAAAATATCTGTAATTACTGCATTTTTGCTCAGAGCTTGAAATGTATTAGGGCTTACCAATTCGGTTGCGGATTTAGTCATAATAACGTCTACATTTGCATTAATCTTTTTTAAACCGCTGACAATATCACATGCCTTATATGCTGCAATTCCTCCTGTCACACCGAGCAAGACATTTATATCTTTTAACAAATTATCACCCTCTTATTCTGATTCTTCTTCATGTTTTTTATAGGATATCTTTCCCTCAAATATTTCTTGGGTAGCAATCGATACCGGTTTTTTAGAACAGGATCCGGCCTTTAATTTGCCTTCATCTATTATTTGCCTTGCCCTCTTTGCCGTAACTACAACTAAGGTATATCTGCTGTCTACTTTTTCTAATAATTCATTGATTGATGGATATAGCATTTTATCATCCCCTATTAAAATCTTGATAGTATCTCTTCATAATTCCTTACAACCCTACACTTTTCCGCTCTCATAATAGCCTCAATATCACAAACTGCCCCGGATATACTATCATTAATAATAGCATAATCATATTTCATCACCTGTTTGATTTCGGAAACAGCGGCATCATAGCGTTTTTCAATATCGGATAGACTTTCCGTTCCCCTGTTTACAATTCTGTTTTTCAATTCCTTCAATGAGGGAGGTAAAATGAAGATGAATACTGCATCCTCAAATTTTTTCTTGATCTGTAAAGCCCCCACAATATCTATCTCTAATAGAGTATCATTACCATTATTCAAATTATCCATAACATACTGTTTAGGTGTACCGTAATAATTGTCATATACAACGGCATATTCTAAAAACTCATGTTCGGACATCATATGCTGAAATCTTTCTTCGGTAATAAAATAGTAATTGACACCGTCTTTCTCTCCGATTCTGGGGTTTCGAGTGGTGGCCGATATAGAAATTTTTATTTGGGGATTGTTTTTGAGCAATTCTCTGCAAATGGTTCCCTTTCCTGCACCGGATGGCCCTGATACAACAATCAGCAAACCTTTACTAACCATATCCCTCTCCTCTTCCTGTTTTATATTATCTGCCTTAAATGGCTCCTTCCGCTTCTTTTGAATTATTTTTGGATTCTAATCTATCTGCTACAGTTTCAGGTTGAACAGCGGAAAGAATAATATGGTCGCTATCGGTTACTATCACCGCCCTTGTCCTCCTACCATAGGTAGCATCTATCAACATAGATCTGTCTCTGGCTTCCTGAATTGCTCTTTTTATAGGGGCTGATTCCGGACTTACAATAGCTACAATTCTACCTGCAGACACTATATTACCAAAACCTATATTAATCAATTTTATATTCACAAGCATCTCTCCTTCATTCAATATTTTGAACCTGTTCCCTCATTTTTTCAAGTTCACTTTTTATATTAATAACTAAATTTGCTATAATTAAATCATTTGCTTTAGAGCCGATTGTATTGATTTCCCTGTTCATCTCTTGGAGAAGAAAATCTAATTTTCTGCCGACAGCATCATTCTCTTCTAAGATCTTAGTAAATTGTTCTATATGGCTATGTAACCTTACTATTTCTTCCGTTATGTTGCTTTTATCGGCAAATAATGCTACTTCTGTTGCTATACGGGTATCATCCAAATCAAATTGCTCACTCAATATTTCTTCAATTCTGTCTGTTAATTTTTGCCTATATTCTTGTACAATTATAGGGCTTCTATTCTCAATCTGCATAAGAAAATCATCAGTTCTGTCCAAACGTTTTAGCATATCCGCTTTTAGTTTATCCCCCTCTTTTTCCCGCATTGATACTAATTTTATAAGAGCATCATCTAAGGCGCCCTGTAAACATTGCCATATTTCCCCCTCATCTTCCTCCCTTTTCTCTATCTTTATTACATCCGGAAAACCGGCTATTAAGGATGTAGTAATATCATTTCGTATTGATAGGTTTTTTTCCATTTCCAATAATAAGTTTAAATATTCCCTTGCTAAAAGCATATCTATTTCCATCTTAACATCACTGCTGCCGGTATTCTTATATGTGATATAAACCTCAATACGCCCTCTTTGCAAATATGATTTTATAAGATTTCTTATATTTTCCTCTAAGTAATTAAATATTTTCGGCAGCCTTATGCTGATATCCATATATCTATGATTAACGGATTTCAGTTCCACCTGAAAATATTTATTATCAACCCTGAAATCGCCTTTTCCAAAGCCTGTCATACTTTTTACCATAGATTTCATCCTTCCGTTTATGTTTCCCCTTATCATTTTATATTTATA
>DASRMO010000077.1:0-2062 GCA_035647895.1 Clostridia bacterium | reverse complement strand
TTTTTATACGATTGCGGGATTGTTCCTACTTCGGAGCCCTATGCAAAGCGTACTTCTCACGGCATGATTTTAGGCGAGAATAATGAAAAAATGTCAAAATCTAGGGGTAATGTTATTAATCCCGATGATGTGGTCAATGAACTCGGTGCGGATACATTGAGAATGTATGAGATGTTTATCGGGGATTTTGAAAAGAGCGTACCTTGGTCACAGGATGGCGTAAGGGGCTGCAGAAGATTTCTGGAGAGAGTTTGGAGATTGCAGGAGATATTGGTGGACAGCGATAATATAACCGACAAATTAGAAACCAATATCCATAAGACAATCAAAAAGGTCAGCGAGGATTACGATCATATGAAATTCAATACGGCAATTGCAAGTATGATGACCCTTGTAAATGATATCTATGATCATGGGAATACAACAAAGGGTGATATGAAAATACTGTTGACATTATTAAATCCTGTTTCGCCTCATATTACGGAGGAACTGTGGCAGATACTAGGTTTTGAAGGCATGCTGAATGAAGCCGCATGGCCCGCATGGGACGAAGCGAAGACAATAGATGAAATCGTGGAGATTGCGATTCAAATAAACGGGAAAGTAAGGGGCCAGATGATGATCTCCGCAGATTCTACCGCAGAGCAGGTCAAAGAACAATTTGAAGGCGATGAAAAACTCGTTGGATTTGTGGAAGGTAAGCAGATTATAAAAGAAATATACGTTCCCGGCAGGATTTATAATGTAGTGGTTAAATAACGCAATAAAGAACGGCAGGCCCTGTGAAAAACACTTTCCCTACTTTTTTGCCATTAAAAAATTTTGTGTTAAAGTCAACAAAATAAGGTATAATTAATTATAGATGGGCAGTTTTAATGCCTAAATTGAGAGGAAGAAGACCATGAGTAAATTAGGTCATAGGGTGACGAATCCCACAAACATTGGCGGGCAAGCGGTAATCGAGGGCGTGATGATGAAGGGGCCCAAGGATATCGCTATAGCCGTTCGGTCACCTGATAATGAAATAGTAGTAAAAAAAGAACCTGTAGAGGGAATAATTACAAAATATAAATTAAACAAAATACCCTTCCTGAGGGGCGGATTGGCACTGATTGATGCCATGGTACTTGGAATCAGATCTTTAAATTATGCTGCGGATATTGCAATGCCGGAAGAAGATTCGGGCGAAGAACCTGGCAGATTTGAAGCATTTTTTAAAAAAATATTCGGGGATAAACTTACAGATGTAGTAATGTATTTTTCCGTATTTATAGCGCTTTTGGTATCCGTTGGTGTATTTATTTTAGGGCCTACATTATTGGCGGGTGCATTCAAAAAAGTGATTCAAAGCACGGTGGTATTAAATTTAATAGAAGGGGTTTTGCGTTTAACCTTGTTTATATTATATGTCTTTGCAATCTCAAAAATGGAGGATATACGCAGAGTTTTTCAGTATCACGGGGCGGAACACAAGACCATCTATTGTTATGAAAACAGGGAAGATTTAAATGTGGAGAATGTAAGGAAATATTCGACTCTCCATCCGAGATGCGGCACGAGTTTTCTTTTCATAGTTATGATGGTGAGCATGATATTATTTTCTATGATTGCCTGGAAAGATCCCATCAGCAGGATGTTAATCAGATTGGCGCTGCTTCCGGTGGTTGCAGGTATATCCTACGAAATCATTAAAATCGCCGGCAAAAACCAGTCCGCATTTATGGACATAGTCAGTTATCCGGGGATGATGATGCAAAAATTGACGACTTTAGAACCGGATGATAGTCAAATAGAAGTAGCCATAGAAGCCTTAAAAAATGTTCTGGTAGAAAATGAGGATGAGGTTCTATGGTAACAATCGGCCGGTTACTGAGGGAGGGTGCGGAAAAGCTGTTAGAGGCAGATATACCTACTCCCGGGCTTGATGCGGAGGTTTTGTTATATAATTTATTGAGTGTAGAACGAATTTATCTTCATATGTATAGAGAAAAAGAAGTTTCTGAGGAAATACAAAAAAAGTTTTGGATTGGGATAGAAAAAAGAGCAAAACATATGCCTATAC
>DASRMO010000076.1:0-3072 GCA_035647895.1 Clostridia bacterium | reverse complement strand
CATCCACAGCATCTCCACCTGCCTCTCCCCTTTATAAACCAAAATCATCACAAAATAGCAAATCTATTATAAAAGGTATTCGCCCATATATTTTTTCTACTGTTTCGTCTTCATCCTCCAATATTAAATAATATTCCTTATTCTTATCATAAGCCATATCCCGCAATGTAAACTTCTCCCTGTAGGTACGGTCCTCAGGATTTTTTGATCTGCTGTCTGCAATTATAATGTTTTCGTTAGAAATGCGGTTGCCTTCCTTATCTTCAAAGTACAGTTTAAGTTTTAAAGGGGTCCTTTTATTTTCCACCAATTCCGTTTGGAAAAACTCCAAATAAGTAATTCTATTTGTAATCTTCCTCGAAATATTGGTTAATTTCACCTCAACCTTGGTAGCCTTATATTCATCTTTACGAATATTTTTAAATCTGATTACGGGTACAATTATCTCCTGCAAAGATGCTCCACCATGTACATAATTGGCCCCTGCTCCCTGAACCTTATACCTTATAACACCCTTTGGAACAATAGCCCTCAATTTTGTCTCCCGCCCCAACAGATATTTCATAGAAATAGACAATGTGTCAAAGATATCATCCTCAATCTCCGAAAGCATATACCTCCTGCCTGCATCCAGGGCTTCGGTATCAAACCTGCCAATCTTGTCCACCTCGGTTAATTGGGAACGCCTGTATATGAAACCGTGATCCGCGGTGACTATAATATTTGTTGCGCTTACATGATTTATAAGGTTTTTGATTAATGATACCAAATCTTCAAAAGCCTTTTCCACAGCATCAAAAACCTCACTTTCCGTCAGGGATACTTCACCTACGGCGTCAATTGCATCATGGTATATGTAGATCAGTTTTTTCCCCTCGAAAGTTTCCTTGTAATCTAACCTGCGCATATCCTTTATATCGCGAAAAGATATTGCCTGAGTATTGCCACTGTAACTGGCTATTACCTTCCCTCTATTTGCTGTCCCTTGGGTACTTATGCCGTCTACAATAAGATCAGACTTGTCATTAATTATTAATTCCTTTCCCGGAAGCAAACTTGCCATACCATATTTTGTGGCCGAAGGAACAACCCCCTGCAAAAATTCTATTTCTGCCAGTCCTCTAGCCTCTTTATTAATAAGATTTAGCAATTCCCTTCCCGCCTCATATCTCAGGGCATCAGAAATAATTACAAATACTCTTTCGTCATTTCTTATAAATGGAGAAACAAAGTCTTGATAAAAATCCTTTTGCTGTTTAATACCTGCCAAAGGGTAGCCGTCCAACATTTCCTCCTGAACCGCCGCGGACCATTTTATTGAAAGTTCGTTCAGATACCAATAGGTATAGGTATTTTCAACTCTTTCCACCAGTTTTCCAAACAGATCTTTGTCGGCGATTTTATCGTAATAAAAATAAAATTTTCTATAGAAATAGTCCATTAAATAATATTCTTTAGTATAAACATCAATCAAATCATGGGCGGATTCACCCTTAATAACCCCATTCATTTTCTTTTCCATTTCAAGGAGTTCATTAGCAAAATATAAGGCTTCATATTCATTTCTGTAAGTTTCGAACCAATGACTTGTCCTTCTTTTATTGATTAGTTTACGGTATCTATCAAATTCTCCAACACCTTCCAGCAGGTTGCCAATTATCCTATCCATTACCGCTTCATCAAAGGCCCTGAAAGTATCACATTCAATATACTTATCCATATCCCATTTATCCAGATAGCCTTTTACATTCAGAGTTTCTTGAGCCTTGTCTGCCAAGAGATCAAATGATTTACCATCAAGGGCATGATTCATAAAATTACTTATAAAGACTATGGCATCAGACTTTTTAGGGGATACATATTCCTGCCATGTAGCCGGCAAATTTCCCTCAAGGGTATAAGACAGATGAGTAATAAGGAGCATAATCATAAGTTTTTCCAAAGATTTTTCTTCATAGGCATAGCCGTATCTTTTCTCTGCTAAGCCCCAAAATGCATCAATATCACCGAAATTTTCAATTGCTTCCAAGTATTTATTTTCTTTTTCTAAATTTTCAATCAATATCTTTTTTACAACCTGTTCAAAATCCGATACAGGCAGTTTGCACAAAGTGGATAAAACCGCTATATTTAATTTTTCTTTAGTAAATTTATCTATATGTAAGGACTTAAACTTTTTATATCTCTCCTTGTTCCCAAAGAATTTTAAATACCTTTTAAATACATTTCTCAATGAAGAATCCTCAACCTTAAAATCTTTCATAATTAAAACAGCCTTGTCTGTAGAAAATTCTGCACTATATTTCAAAATATCCAGCAACCAATTATCCTTAGGCATGGGTTTAGACATGGGAGAATATAAAAGATAGTTGGATTCGGTATCTTCTTTTTCAATCAGGTATTTAATATAGAAAGAATTATTACAGTCAAGTTTAAGGGTTTTCGCATTATCTAATCTAAGTTCATCAATATCCTCGGAAAATTCCCCTTCGTCGTCATACCAAAAAACAATATTCCTTCTTTTACCTTCCATAGGTTCTTTATTAAAGTTTTCTTCTAATGTTTTTTTCACTTCCGATAAATTCATAAATAATCACCTGCTCTTTTCCTCAGCCTCTATATTATAAACTTAATTATTAATTAGTTTTCTTAAAGCGTCTACAGTATCTTCATAAGTAATATTTTCCGCATATGAATAATTTTTTGAATACCTTATCCATCTAGCCTCCAGTATTTCACTTGATTCAATGGCCTTTATCCTATTTTGAATATTATCAAATATATGTGTTGTCTTTCGATGTTCAACTGTATTTTCCAGTGCTTCAGCAAATACTGATTTATTAAATTCTTGGGTATTAGCAAGTATGTAAATATCGTAAAAATCCCTCGGTCTAGTATTTAATTCTCCTCTTTGTAATATTGTTTCTACCTTTTCAGCAAGGACGGTTTCTATATTATAAGCCCATACTCCAATAGTACCTTCTTCAAAAATCATTTTTAAAAAATAGAATACCTCTTTTGGGGTAATGACATCTCCTGCTGTTATATCGATTGATAGCGAAGTAACAATAG
>DASRMO010000075.1:0-7194 GCA_035647895.1 Clostridia bacterium | reverse complement strand
ATAATTTTGTGACTGAAAAACAATATGCCAAGGCTATAGCAGCATCGTATAATATGGATGTTTCGGTGACTATTGAAAATATGGGTAAAAAAGAACAGAAAATAATTCTGGCCCCCAAGATCAAAAATAGGGCTATTCCTTTATATGATGAAAATTATCAAAAAGCAGTAGGCGCAAAGATAGTTTTGGGTGAAAAATACAAGGGAAAGAAACTGAGTGCCACATCTCCCGTTTGGTATCAAAAAGACGATGTGCTCTATATGGGAGTCGGGGAAGAAGTAGCTATAAGTCAGGAGAAATCGGAAAAATTTCATTTAAACAGATCAAACCTACCGGTGGAACCGGTGCATACGGAAAACGGCGCCGAGATAAGGTTCCGGGACGGGGGCATGATGCAGGCTGAAATCGCCGGAAATGCAACGACCGGGGATGAGGGTTGGATAATAACGAAATCGAAAAACGGCGATGCTACCATATTTACTAAATTCGGTGAAGCCGATATTCTAAATATTGAAAAAATAGATTGAAAAAATCATATGATTGGGAGAGTGTTATGAATTCTGCAATAATTTTATTGGACAGAGCCGCTGAAAAATATGGAGATAAAATAGGGTATGAGGACGAATGGGAAAGCATCGGCTTTTCCCGGTTGAGGGAAAAAGCCATGGTTATCGGAACCAGGCTTTTAAGGGAGATAGAATCTGATGGAACTGTTTCTCCCGTGATAGTTTATATGCCTAAAAGTGTAAAGTGTGTAGTGAGTTATATGGGGATTTTATACAGCGGAAATCCCTATGTTCCCATTGATAACAATATGCCTCTTATCAGGCTGCAAAAAATCATAAACAGTTTAAAGCCGGGAGCCATTATTACCGATGAGGCTCATATTGAAAATCTTGCTGAGATAGATCTTGGAAGGGCTGAGAAATATCTTTATGAGGATATTTCCCAAGGCGAAGCGGATGCTTCGCTTATTGAAAAGAAAATTCAGGGAGTGATAGACACCGACCCTATTTATATTATGTACACCTCAGGTTCGACCGGTGAACCGAAAGGGGGCACAATATCCCATCGCGGGGTAATAGATTATGCAAAATGGGCTGTGGGGACATTTTCTTTTGATGAGGACACTGTTATGGCAAGTCAAGCACCGTTTTATTTTGACAACTCCGTGTTTGAAATCTACGGCTGTCTGGTGTGCGGGGGAAAAATGGTTATTATTCCCGAGGTGCTCATGATGTTTTCTCTAAAACTGCCGGAATTTTTAGAGGAGCATAAAATCAACACTATTTTCTGGGTTCCTACAGTGATGATAAATATTGCGAATTCCGGTGTTCTGTCAAAATATAAACTGCCGTCTCTCAAGACTGTAGCTTTTTGCGGGGAAATAATGCCGAATAAGCAGCTGAATATTTGGAGAAAAGAGTATCCCCATTGTCTTTATGCAAACCTTTACGGGCCCATGGAGATAACCGATGTGTGCTCATACTATATTGTAGACAGGACTTTTAAGGATTCGGAGCCCCTTCCAATCGGGAGGGCATGTAAAAATACAAGAATAATTATATTAAACGAAAAAGATCAAATTGCAGAGGTTGGAGAAATAGGAGAACTCTGTGTTATCGGTTCCGGAGTTGGGCTGGGTTACTGGGGAGATAGGGAAGCGACCGAGAAGGCATTTGTACAAAACCCCGTCAATCCATATTTTAATGAAAAAATATATAGAACCGGGGATTTGGCTTATATAGATGGGGAAGGGCTTATTATGTTCGTAGGAAGAAAGGACAGCCAAATCAAGTTAAGGGGAAATAGGATAGAGCTCGGAGAAGTAGAAAAAGCAGCCGCATGTATAGATGATGTAAAACGTGCCTGTGCTATTTTTCATGTGGAACAAGAGAAGATTGTATTATTTTTGGAAACTGCGGAGGAATTTACACTCAGAAAGGTAAATACCGAGCTTTCAAGATATGTGCCCAGATATATGCTTCCCCAAAGGCTTATCACTATGGAGAAATTTCCACATACGGCAAACGATAAGATTGATAGGATTACCCTGCGCGAAAAGTATCTTGAGGAAAAACAGGAGAGAGAAGATGGAGACTAAGGAAATTTTATATAACTTTTTAAAAAGCAATTTTGAAATTGGTGATGACCCCGAATTTACGTACGGTGCACATCTATTTGATATGGGTTTCGTGGATTCCTTGGGGGCCACGGAGATAATATTATTTATTGAAGACCATTGGAATATAGAGATTACCCAGAGGGATCTGATTTTATACCCGATGAACACTATTGAAGAAATCGCGGAAGTGATTGAAAGAAAGTTGGAATAAAAATGCCGGAAATCATTAGACCCGCTACTATAGAGGATGTAGAACAGTTATCAGATATGTATTGCAGTATGTATGATATTCTCTTTTCTTATGGAATGCCTTATAAACTGAACAGGGAGGCTATAGGGGAAGTATTGATGCTGCAATTGAGGGCGCGCACCGGTAAGCATTTTGTGGCGGAAAAGGGCGGACAATTAGTAGGCTTTGTAGCGGTGGATGTTATGCGTATGGACAGGAAGCTCTCTTACAAAAATAATGTTATCGGCCATATCAAGGATATATATGTATCTTCTGCCGCCGGCAGAACGGGAATCGGTACCGAATTGTTGACAAGGGCCGAAGAATGGGTGAGGGAAAACGGTGCATCCGTAATAGAATGTAATGTCATAGCGAATAATGAGCCGGCCCGAAATTTTTGGAGCAATAATCGATATGGAGTGTTGGGGGAAATTTATTGCAAAAAATTTGAATAACGGTGAGCATATATGTGGTTTCTTGAAACAGACAAATTATTTATAATAACAATTGTAACTTTATTTATAGGCTTTCTCAGGTTGTGTAATGCCGGGCTCGGAACTAAAATTCCCATAAATTATATACTGCCTGTAATGGAAATTGGGGTAATATTTTATATCAGTAAAAGACTGGCAATATTTTATTTAATTTATATAATGGTCACATATTTTCTGGCTATGGTTTTATTCAAGTCCTCTAAAAATAAAAAATTATTATTCTTTATTTTCTGTTTAATAGCCTGCGTACCCTTTTTTGTAAACAGATTGCCGGATCTCGGCATTGAACTCAGCAATGTCTTTTTTATAATAGGTATTTCCTATAGCATTTTTAAGGTTATAGATATTTATTATCATGTATATTATTCGGGAGAGTTTATAAGTTTCTCGGTATATATAAATTATATTCTGTTTTTGCCGGTATTTACGGCGGGCCCTATTCACAGGTATAGGGAATTTGAAAAAAGCATGAATAATCCAATATTATTGGATATGGAAGTAATATCATATAGTGTAAGAAGGATCATCAGGGGCCTGTTTAAAAAACTCGTGATTATGGAACTCTTATTTATAGTATTTAATCATTTACAGACACTCGATTTGCGTTGGAATATCAGCCTGTTCATAATAATCACCAGCTACGCCATATTATTTTTTGACCTTTCCGGATATAGTGATATTGCCATTGCTTTCGGAAGCCTGGCAGGGATTACGGTGCCTGAAAATTTTAAAAAACCCTGGGCGGCTCCGACAATGACACAGTTTTGGAGGAATTGGCATGTTACCCTGAGTGATTTTATAAGAGAACATATTTATGTAGTGATTGTAAAGAAAAGGCTTACTAAAATTCAGGGCGGAATTATCGGATTTTTTACTATGGTGGTAATGGCATTGTGGCATGGGTTTAATATACCCTATGTGATTGCGGGGATTTATTTAGGTATAATTTTGTTCTTTGAAAGCATATTTTCTCAGACCACCTTGAACAGAAGAACCACGAATAAGATTTATTTTGCATTCAGATGCCTGCTGACAAATTTTTTATTCGGATTGAACACCCTTGTGTTTACCCTTCCCGGGGACAAGGTTATAAAAGTAATCTCAGGCCTTTTTAAATTTTAAACAACGGAGGCAATTATGAGCAAAACACCTGCGGAAAAAAAGTCAAAAAAAATATGGGAAGGCATGTTCATATTTGGATTAATAGCCGCAATCATTCTCTTTGATATATTGTTGACATCTGTCGACCCTGTGGGGAAATCTGATTTATTCAGGAAAAATGATTTTGAAAAGATTAAATTAACCCATCCTGAAGAAATATATGAAAAGGTTTTTTATGGGAACTCCGTGGTGATTTCCGGTTTTATCGAAGAGGAAAGCAGGAGCGGATATATGAATATGGGAATGGATTACGGGACCATAGAAGATTTATCTAAGATATTGGAAAAGAACATGATCAGTATCGGTACTGATTTGGCCGTAGGGGTTAATTACCTTGTATTTTTGGATACACTGGATACTAATCCCACATATCCATGGCATCGCAAGATTTATGAGCCCTATCTTTATTTTCAGAGGGATAGGCTTCACGCCTTTATTATGGATGGAATCGACAATATCCTCAGGGGAGAAAAATTTGTAACCGGAAGGCACACAGACTTGAATAGATATGTGTATTATGGAGTTTTATCCGATGAAGAATTGGATAAAAAAATTGAAGGGTATAAGGAATTTTATTGGAACATAGGTATTGAACATTACGAAAAAAATTATAAAGCCCTGCAAAGGCTCATAAATTATTGCAGGGAGAAGGATATAGAATTAAGATTTGTGTGGTTTCCCTGGAACGATTATATTGCGAAACCGGAAAATGTGATTGCAGTGGAAAAGAAAGCCAAAGAAATTATGGAATACAATAATATAGAATATATTGATCTTGCAAACGCATTCGGGAGGGAATATTTTCATGATTTGGGGCACCTGAATTATGAACTCGGTGCGGTGGAATTTACGAAGGAGATAGATAAATGGTTAAATCAGGAATAGGGATTTTTTTAAGAGTATTGATATACACAGCCATGGTCGGATTGATATGCATATTCTTTGCCGGTAACGGCGAATTCATTTATGAGGGGTTTTAATGAGTCAATGGGTCAAGGGACCTGCCTTCATGACCCTGAAACCGGATCCTTCGTAAGCACCATTTATGCTACCAATTTCAGGATGACGAGTCATGTCATTCCGAGCACAGCAAAGAATTTCGTTTTTAGATCCTCCGCGAGCACTGTTTATGCTGTCAGTCTCAGGATGGCAGGTCGTGTCATTCCGAGCACAGCAAAGAATTTCGAAAGGCCTGTAATTTATAAAAGGAGTGGAATAGATGGGCAAGGACGTATTATTAATCGGGTTTTACAACGAAAAAGCATTGGGTGTCAGATATCTTGCAAATGCATTGAACACCGGGGGATATAATGCCCATATTCTATATTTTAAAGAATTCAACAGCGTCAATCCAAGCAAAGCCGGTGAGAAAGAGCTGGATTTGTTAGAGGACTTGATAAACAAAATAAAGCCCTCCTATATCGGTTTGAGTGTTATGTCTTCTTTATATTTAGAATCTGTGTATTTAGTAAATGATAGAATAAGAGAAAAATTTGACATACCGATTATCTGGGGCGGTGTATATGCTACGCTCTTCCCAGAAGAGGTATTAAAATATGGGGATTATGCCATTCGAGGTGAAAGTGAAATATCCTTGGTGGAGTTATTGGACACCTTAGAGAGGGGCGAGGACCCTTCCGATATAGAAAACATCACATTATACGGTGGACAAGACGAGATAATTAAAAATCCATTGAGGCCCTTGGTTCAAGATTTAGATACATTAGGCTATCCCAAGGTCGGCGGCGAAAATATATATTTTATCCATAACGATGAGATATCATGTGGGGACCCGCAGGTAAAAGGTTTTACCTATGAACTGACTGCATCTAGGGGTTGTCCTTTTGCCTGTTCTTATTGCAGCTCCGTTAACCTAAGGAGGACCTATGTGGGCGGAGGAAAATACGTGCGTTTTCGTTCCGTGGATAATGTCATGGAGGAGTTAAAAGAAGCTAAATCCGCCATTAAAAACCTGAAGGTTATACATTTTTGGGATGAGATCTTCTCGGATGAGGAAGGTTGGGTAGAGGAATTTAGGGAACGATATAAATCTGAAATAGGCATTCCGTTTAAGATATGGGGCCATCCGTTAAAAACAAGCGAAAGAATTATCAGCAACCTTGTAGATGCCGGCCTTTATCAGATTGTTGTGGGTATTCAGAGCGGCTCGGTCAGGGTGAGAAAGGACATATTTCATAGAAAAGAAACCCAGGAAGAGATAATAAATGCCAGCAGGGTTTTATCTAAATGCAAGGTCCCTAAGGTAATATATGATTTTATGCTGCAGCATCCTTTTGAAACATTGGAAGATTTAAAGGAAACTTACAGACTCTGTTTAAAATTAGAACCACCGTTTGAACTACAGCTCCATGGTCTAAACTTCTTGCCGGGAACGGATATAGTGGACAAGGCCATCGATGCAGGATTGCTATCTAGGGAAGAGCTGGACAAAATCATGTACAGCTCTATACAGGACCAGTATGATATGTACTGGGGCCCGGCGGCTGTCAATCAATTAAATGAGGACAGCACATGGATTGCATTGATATATTTAACCCAGTTTTCCGGTTTGAGATCCAAAGTTGAAAAACTTGCTAAGGAAGCCGAGAGGGGCAACGAAAGGGGTACGGCTATAAGGCTCCAAAAATTTATGAAACAGGTAACAAGGTTCAGAAGTTTAATGGGTAAGGCAAAACTAGTGATAAGCGGAGGGTAGAAAAAATAAAATTTCTCCCGTTTCCGGCAGGTTGACAGTGTAAAATAATCTGTGATTTTGTGAAATAAAATTCTCCTTTCCGGCAACAATTGGAGTAAGGTTGCAACCGGGAAGGAGAATTTTCACATTATCTTATTATGCCTAACTGCACCGCCTTATTATATTCCAATATCGCTAAATTATAACCTGATATAGCACCCGAAAGGGCCAGTTCCGCACCATACAGATGCACAATAGTTTCTTTCACATCCTGTACTGTTGCCAAGCCTACATCATATAACTCTTCTGTTATCCTCAATCCTTCGCCTGCTTTTTCCACATTTGCCTCGGCCAGCTTTATCTGTCTATATGCACTGTTTATAGAATCGTATTTATTTCTGATATCGAACTCCACATTTTGTTTGGAAATTTCGAGCATATTTTTCATCTTCAAGAGGCTACTTTCCTTATATTTGTATTTATATGTATT
>DASRMO010000074.1:0-5586 GCA_035647895.1 Clostridia bacterium | reverse complement strand
ATTAAAAAGGTAGCATAAAATCTTAGTAAAGTAAGAGTCGAGGGGGTTTTATGTTGTTTAATATAAAAATTAACTATAATGCTAAAAGCAGATATGGGTATATAAAGGGGGAGATTGACAGTTTTACTTGGTTTGCACTGGTTCATAAAGAGGATGTTGAATTTGGAATTGATGCCGAAAATTTAGAAATGGGAAGTGGAAGGGTATCCAGATTATGCTTATATAAGGACATACCCATGTCGAATTATACAAAAAGATTGATATATGCTAATTATAGGAGGGGTTGGGATGTCTTTAATAAGAGTTATGAAAATATGGTATTGGATTTGGTAGGCTATTTGGACAGAATATATTCTATAAAGGCTGTAAAATAAAATTTTCGGGCAATATGGTTTTAAAGTATTTTTTATTTGATGTTATAGAGGCAGTAAAAGGTTTTAAAAATCTGATAAAATAAATTATGCCAAAATTTATAGATAGATTGTTTAATCTCATATATGTGTTGCAGAATTTATGCTATATGATATTATTTATATTATTATAATAGTTTCGAAAAGGAGTGCAATAATGATGAATTTACCAAATATTATAACGGCCCTGCGTTTTGCACTTGTACCGATATTTGTAAGGATATTTTTTTCTTCTCTGGAAAATAGCCTGTTATATTCTATTTTGATATTTCTTTTGGCGGGCATAACGGATATTTTAGATGGGTATATAGCCCGGAAGTATGATCTTATAACCAAATGGGGGCAGGCTATGGACCCCTTGGCGGATAAGCTCATGCAATTGACGGTTCTTGTTTGTTTTACAATTAAACAATTTATACCCCCATGGGTTATAATTGTATATGGGATAAAGGAACTCCTGATGATATTTGGCGGTATTTTTTTATATGCTAAAAAAGATAAGATGGTACTGCCGGCAAATTCATATGGGAAGGTGGCCACTGTAATTTTTTATATCGCTATTTTAGCAATAGCATTTAAATTTACATACGCCAAGTTATTGATGATAAGTGCTGTTTTATTTACATTGTACGCTTTTGTACGTTATTTTATTATAGGTATAAAATATATAAAAGAGTTCCCGTCATCCGATATTTTAGATTGATAGATGCCATAGTTTTATCAGTATAAAACAATTGTATCCGAAGATAATTTTATTTCATAGGCGGGTACCCATGTATATATCAACATATATTGACAAATACTTTTTAAATCATTATAATAAATATTAGTTTTATAAGCATAAACAACAATGATGAAAAAGAGTAGATAGAATAATCCCTCAAGAGAGAAAGACTCATGGCTGGAAGGTTTTTTAGGGCAATGGTTATTGAAGGTAGTTTCGGAGTTTCTACATTGAAAAAAGTAGATGTAGACGGGTAAACCGTTATATTTATTGAGTGTTTATTTACATATTTTTCAGTAAGTAAAAATTAAGGTGGTACCGCGAATATATCCCTCGCCCTTATTTTGATTTTAGGCGGGGTTTTTTATTTAGGAGGAATAAAAAATGGCGAATAATTTAGAGAAAAATTACAATCCACAGGATTTTGAAAATCGGATATATGACCATTGGATTGAAAAGAAATATTTCAGGGCGGAGGTAAATCCGGAAAAGGAACCCTATTGTATAGTATTGCCGCCGCCAAATATTACCGGTGAACTTCATATGGGCCATGCGTTAGATCATACACTTCAAGATATTTTAATCAGGTGGAAAAGGATGCAGGGTTTTGAAACATTATGGCAGCCGGGCACGGATCATGCAAGTATTGCTACGGAAGTAAAGGTAGTAGAGAGCATCAAAGAAGAAGGCCTGACTAAATTAGATGTAGGCAGAGAAAACTTTTTAGAAAGGGCTTGGAAGTGGAAAAAAGAATACGGCGGACGAATAGTGGAACAGATGAAAAAATTGGGGGATTCCTGCGATTGGTCCAGAGAACGTTTTACGATGGACGAAGGCTTAAGTAATGCTGTGACGGAAGTGTTTATTAAATTGTATGAAAAGGGATTGATTTACAGGGGCAATCGTATTATAAATTGGTGCCCCCGGTGTAAGACATCCCTTTCAGATGCAGAGGTGGAACACGAAGAGAGAGCAGGGCATTTTTGGCATATAAACTATCCTATCAAGGACAGTGATGAGATATTGGAAATCGCGACAACCAGGCCGGAAACCATGCTTGGGGACACGGGTGTTGCCGTACACCCGGATGACGAAAGATACAAGCATCTGGTCGGTAAAATAGCAATATTGCCCCTAGTCAATAGGGAGCTGCCCATAGTTGCCGACGACTATGTAGATCCGGAATTTGGAACGGGAGCTGTAAAAATAACTCCTGCACATGATCCGAATGACTTTGAGGTAGGAGAAAGGCATGATTTACCCCGGATCAATGTTATGAACGACGATGCAACTATAAATGAAAACGGCGGCAAATATGCGGGTATGACAAGATATGAGGCAAGAAAAGCTATTGTGAACGACCTTGAAAAAGGAGGATTTATTCACAAGGTTAGGGATATCAGACATAATGTAGGCCATTGTTATAGATGCGATACGGCAGTAGAACCGCTGACATCGGATCAATGGTTTGTGAAAATGGAACCTCTTGCCATACCTGCCATTAAAGCCGTAAACGATAAGAGAGTTAAATTTGTTCCGGAGAGATTTTCTAAAACTTATATATACTGGTTAGAAAATATCAGAGATTGGTGTATTTCAAGGCAATTGTGGTGGGGTCATCGAATTCCCGCATATTATTGTGATGATTGCGGACATATAATTGTTCAGAGAGAGAAACCGGCCGTCTGTGAAAAATGTAATGGAAATAAGTTCAAACAAGATGAGGATGTATTGGACACTTGGTTCAGTTCAGCCCTATGGCCCTTTTCTACATTAGGCTGGCCGGAAAAAACTGAAGAGCTGAAATATTTCTATCCGACAGATGTATTAGTGACGGGTTATGATATTATATTTTTTTGGGTGGTTCGCATGGTATTTTCAGCCTTAGAATTTATGGAAGACATACCATTCGAATATGTTCTTATTCATGGGCTTGTGAGGGATGCGCAGGGCAGGAAAATGAGTAAATCTTTAGGGAATGGTATCGATCCGTTGGAGGTTATAAGGGAATATGGTGCGGATGCATTGAGATTTACCTTGGCGACGGGAAATTCCCCGGGAAATGATATGCGTTTTCATATGGAGAAGTTGGAGGCTAGTAGAAATTTTGCAAATAAATTATGGAATGCCACAAGGTTTGTATTGATGAATTTGGATATTGACCATATCGACAAAAATGACATTTTAAGTAAGTTTACTTTAGCCGATAAGTGGATAATTTCCAGGCTCAACAATGTAGTAAAAGAAATAACCGAAAATATGGACAAGTTCGAATTGGGGCTTGCCGTACAAAAATTATATGATTTTATCTGGAGTGAATATTGTGACTGGTATATTGAATTGGTAAAGCCAAGGCTCTACGGTGAAGAGATTGATGAAAAAAGGGTAGCCCAATATACTTTGACTTATGTGTTGGAAAACATATTAAAATTACTACACCCCTTTATGCCATTTATAACCGAAGAGATATGGCAGAACTTACCTACAACACAGGGAAGCGTGATTGTGGCACAATGGCCTGAATATAAGGAAAGTGAAGTATATACCGCAGAAGAAAAAGACATGGAATTGATTATGGATGCCATCAAAAATATACGCAATATCAGGGCGGAGATGAATGTCGCTTCTTCGCGAAAAGCAAAATTAATTGTATTGACTGAGGATAAAAATACGGCTAAAATAATATCAGAAAATGCAAAATATTTTATGACATTAGCGAGTGTCTCAGAGATTGAGCCGGCGGGAAATAGGGATAAAATACCTAAAGATGCGGTATCTACAGTTATTGAAGGTGCGGAATTGTTTCTGCCGTTAGAAGAATTGATTGATTTCGAAAAAGAGATCGAAAGGTTAGAAAAAGAAAGGTCTAAATTAGAGAGTGAGATTAAAAGGGTTGTGGGAAAACTTTCTAATGAAGGATTTGTCGGTAAGGCTCCGGCTAGGTTGGTAGATGAAGAAAAACAAAAACAAATAAAATACGAAGAGATGTTAGCTCTTGTATCAGAAAGATTGGATTCTTTAAAAAACAGGTAACTGCCGGATGATCAAAAAGTCACATCATAATTAAGAGAAATGGAGTGGGGCAATGAATTACGAACAGGCACTGGAATATATTCACGGGACTTATAAATTTGGGTATAAACTGGGATTGGATAACCCCAGGTATCTGCTGAACTTATTGGGTAATCCTCATAAATCCCTTAAGGCTATTCATGTCGCGGGGACCAATGGCAAGGGCTCGGTCTCTTCATATATACACACCGTATTAAAGGAAGAGGGGTATAAAGTAGGCCTGTACATCTCCCCTTACCTTGAAGAATTTACAGAGAGAATAAGTATAAATGGGAAAGATATACCGAGGGAAAGGTTAGCCGAAGTCACAGAGATTGTCAAGGAAAAAGTAGAACAGATGGTTGATAAGGATGGCAAAACCCATCCTACGGAGTTTGAGGTTGTGACGGCTATAGCTTTTTGTTACTATGCCCAAGAAAATATTGATTACCTTGTTTTAGAAGTGGGTATGGGAGGCAGGCTTGATTCTACCAATGTTATAGACACCCCCCTCGTCTCTATAATCACCCCCATAGATTATGATCATATGGAATATCTGGGCGAAACAATAGAAGAAATTGCATATGAAAAGGGCGGGATTATAAAAGAGAACGGATTTGTGCTGTCATATCCGCAAGAAAAGGAAGTAATGAAAGTATTGGAGAATATATGCAAAGGAAAAAATAGCGAGCTTTTTGTGCTGAATTTTGATGAGTTGGTTATACATCAAAGCAATATAGAAGAACAGATATTCTCAGCAAATATATTGGGAAAACCATACAATAATGTGAGAATAAAAATGGCGGGGTTTCATCAGGTATATAATGCTTGTATGGCACTTGGAGCAATCAAAATCCTGAAAGAACATAGACAAATTGCTATCAGTGACGAATCAATATTGAATGGGCTTTATAATACAAGGTGGCCGGGGCGTTTTGAAGTGCTGGGGAAAGAGCCGTTGGTCATCATTGACGGTGCCCATAATCTGCATGGTGCGGATTCCTTGAAAAAAAATATAGAGATTTTATTGAAGGATTATAAAATAACCCTTGTTGTAGGGATGCTTCAGGATAAAGATGTAAAGGCTATATTAAAGGATTTAATACCGTTGGCGGATAAGGTTATAGCCACCAGACCAGACAACCCGAGAGCAATAAAGGCGGTTGATCTGGCGGAAGAACTGAAGATATTCGGAAAGGAAACCTATTTTTATGAGGATATCAAGGATGCGGTAAAAATGGCTGCAGAAATAACAGGGCGGGATGAAGCGATTATATTTGCGGGTTCTTTATATATGATAGGGGAAGTGAGGAAAATTTTAAAAAATAAGGTACTGCCATAGGAATACGGGGCCGGGATTCGATAAAAAGATACATCTCCAAACCATTCACACATCTATAC
>DASRMO010000073.1:0-3364 GCA_035647895.1 Clostridia bacterium | reverse complement strand
ACTAAATTACATAAAGGCGGAAATAAACCAGAAAGGGTACCCCCCTTCCGTAAGAGAGATATGTAAAGCCGTCGGCTTAAAATCGACATCTACGGTCCACAGTCATTTAACTACATTACAGGAAAAAGATTATATCCGGAGAGATGCTACTAAACCGAGGGCAATAGAAATTTTGAGTGATGACCCTTTCAGGCATCTATCATACAACAAGGAGATTGTCAATGTGCCTGTTGTCGGTAGAGTGACTGCGGGTGAGCCTATTCTGGCGGTTGAAAATGTTGAGGATGTATTTCCTTTGTCTGTCGATTTTGTCAACAACAGGGATGCTTTTATATTGATAGTTAAAGGCGACAGCATGATTGAGGCCGGCATATTGGATAATGATTATGTGATAGTCGGCAAACAACCTGTCGCCGCAAACGGAGATATAGTAGTTGCACTCATCGAAGATGAAGTCACAATAAAACGTTTTTACCGTGAAGCCGATCATATAAGGCTCCAGCCGGCAAACAGCCTGATGGAACCCATTATACTCAGGGATGTAACTATTTTAGGCAAAGTGATAGGGACATTCAGAAAAGTTTAAGAGGATATATTTATCCTCTTAATTTTTTTACGTTCCATCCTGTTATGACGTAATTTTAAAATTGTTGTTCTTGATAATCCTATGGCCTTGTGTTTTTGTAACAACAAAAACCTGTGTAACAAGAGCAATCTCAAAGGACATATTAACCCGAAGAGGGCTAATTAGTCCATTAGATTATTATGAATACAGGCATAATGTTGGATTTAATTAAATCGCCGTATACGGAACCGTATGTCTGGCGGTGTAAGATAAGAGTGGAGTATATCTACTGACTGATTTTGCTTATATTTTTTAATGCCAACAGTGCCCCCAGTTTAGCATGCTCATAGGTCAAGCCCCCTTGATAATAGACTATATACGGCTCCCTGATAGGCGCATCCGCACTCAATTCGATTGAGGACCCCTGTACAAAGGCACCTGCGGCCATAATCACCGGGTCATCATATCCGGGCATAGGCCAAGGTTCCGGGCTCACGTAGGAATCCACCGGTGCGGCTTCCTGTATCCCCTTACAGAAGGCAATGACCTTCTCGGCACTTCCCAGCTTTATCAATTGAATGATGTCACTCCGGGCAGCATCATATTTCGGCTTTACCTCATATCCCATCTCCTCAAATAATTTGGAGCAAAATATTGAACCCTTTATAGCCTCACTGACAATATGGGGTGCTAAAAATAACCCTTGAAACATCTGCCTTGACAATCCGAATGTTAATCCGCATTCCTTACCCACTCCGGGAGATGTAAGCCTATAGGATATCTCTTTAATGAGGTCTTGTTTTCCAACGATATATCCGCCTGTCAATACAATCCCCCCGCCGGGGTTTTTAATCAAAGAACCGGCGAGCAAATCCGCACCTACTTCCGTAGGTTCTCTTTCCTCCAGAAATTCACCGTAACAATTATCAATCATACAGATTATTTTATCATTTTTTCTTCTGGCGACATCTATTATTCTTCCTATAGTATCTATATCCACTGCCGGTCTGAAACTATAACCGGTGGATCTCTGAATATAGACCAAGGTTGTTTTTTCAGTGACCTCTTTTTCTATGGCATCAAAATTGACGGTACCGTCATCCATAAAATCGATCTGTTTATATATGACTCCTATATTTTTCAAGCTTCCTTTATAATTTCCCTTCAATCCGATAAGTTCGTTTAACGTATCGTAGGGGTTGCCTGTTACCGATATAATTTCATCACCCGAATGAAGCAATCCGGACAGGCATAGGCTCAATGCATGAGTTCCGTTTGCGATGGTAGGCCTGACTATGGCATCCTCCGTGAAAAAAACTTTTGCATATATTTCTTCTATTTTTTCACGGCCTATGTCATTATATCCATAACCCGTTGTCCAATTAAAATGTTGATCGCTCAGCCGTGCTTCCTGCATTGCCTTTAATACCTTATACTGATTATATTGCTTTATCTGATCGATTTCTTTAAACCTATCGGTTAAAGTTTTTTCTATATTTACCATTTTATCAACCAGATGCTGTTCTATTCCAAAAGCATCTCTTAGTATTTTATGTATCATCAACTGTTTCCTCCCGGTTACTTTATTTATATATTTCAAATTTATTTATTTTCCCCAACCCTATAAATAAAGTAAAGTTTTCTAATTCATCCGAGAGGTTAGAAAACTTCACTTTTTTTATTGTTCATTCTTTCCTTTTATATTTAAGTTAAAATTGACCTGTATGACCGGTGATATAGTAGAAACCGCGTGTTTATATATCAACTGTTGTTTTCCATCCGTTTCTAATATTATGGTATAGTTATCAAAACCTTTGACTATTCCCTTTAACTGAAATCCATTTATTAAATATATAGTAATCAAAATATTTTCTTTTCTCACCTGATTTAAAAATACATCCTGTAAATTGATATTGCCCTTCATATCCCCTTCCCCTTCCATAGACTTGATTATGCAAACAAACATCATATACATTTAATAGAAAGAATGATCAGATTATGCTTATAAGATGTGATTATAACCCCCTAACAATTAAAATAAAAAGCTCATAAAAATTTTTTTATATATATTGCATATCTGTATTGTTATTCTACAATAGATTGAAATATCCTTTAAAATCTTCAATAATATGCTCTGCCAAATTTTGACCGGCCGGATAATCGGATACATTGTACCAATTGATGCCGTCATATCTTCTGAACCAAGTCAATTGGCGCTTTGCATATCGCCTTGTATTCCTTTTGAGTATCCTGATTGCTTCGTTTAAATCATATTTGCCTTCCAAATATCCGATAATCTCTTTATAGCCCAATCCTTTGAAGGCTATCAGGTCTTTAGAATATCCCAGATTTAGTAAATTTTTTACTTCCTCTATCAGCCCCTGCCCTATCATAATATCCACCCTCGTATTTATCCTATCATAGAGTTCCCTTCGTTCTCTCGTCAGGCCGGCCAAAAAGAATTCATATTCATCGCTTAAAACAATATCCTTGCTGAAATCCCCCATTTTATCCCCTGTCTCATAATAAACCTCAATAGCCCTGATGACCCTTCTGACATTATTAGGATGTATCCTATCCGCAAGGTCAGGGTCTATTATTCTGAGTTTATTATGTATATATTCATTTCCCATATTTTCGGCTTCTTTCTGCAATGTCTCCCTCAGTTTTCGATTATAGACGGATTGTGTAAAATCCATATCATAGATCAGGGAATTGATATACAGCCCGGTGCCGCCTACTATAATCGGAAGTTTTTTATTTGATATCAGATCATCGATTATGCCCTTTGCCAATCTT
>DASRMO010000072.1:0-6480 GCA_035647895.1 Clostridia bacterium | reverse complement strand
TGCGCAATTAACGCATACGGCTCTTCACTCTATCATTTACATAAATAACTGCTGCCTGCACCATAATCAAAGATTCTTACATACGTTTTCGCTTTAGGCAATGGGTATTTGTCAAGAAAGAGGCTAAATTTGTCCCAACAGAAGCTTTTCTTCTGGCTTCTTCTGTTGAGCCATTTATATAAAAGCCTTTTGCATTCGTCAATATAATTACTTACGGCCATACGTTTGTCTGTAATGCCGTAATAGTTGCAATGACCTTGGATTTTAGCTTTCATTATCCTCATAAATTGCTTTATAGGAGTACTTCTATTTCTTTTCATCCATTCCTTACACCTTAATAAACTGGCTTTGTACTTCTTCTTGCTGGTTTTCCTTTTGACTCGTTTCCTGCCGTTCTTATCCCTGCCGACATAATGGGTAAAGCCTAGGAAATCGTACGAACTGCCATTATCATCTTCTCCTGAATCTTCATCGTCCTTGTTCAGTCTGATAATTTTGGTCTTCTCTTGTGAGATTTCTAATCCGAATTTATCAAGTCTATTGATAAATGCCCGATAAAACCTCAGGGCGTCCTCTGCATATTGAAAGCAGAATATGCTATCATCGGCATACCTGACCATATATGCGTCGCCCTTGCAATGTTTTCTTACGATTTTATCAAACCATAAATCTAGTGTATAATGGAGATAGATGTTTGCTAGTATCGGGGAACATACGCCGCCCTGGGGTGTTCCTTGGGGCGTGTCGTATCTGATACCTGCTTCTGTGATTCCTGCTTTTAAGAACCTTGAGATTAATCTTCTCAGGTTCTTGTCTTCTATTCTGTGTTCTATGAATTTCATCATCCACTCATGGTCTATGTTATCGAAGAATCCCTTTATGTCTGTATCTACTACATAGTGGATACTGGGCTTGTTTAGTATCTTATCCAGGAGCTGCAATGCATCGTGGCAACCCCTATTAGGCCTGAACCCAAAGGAACATTCAAGAAAATCCTGCTCATAGATTGCATTTAAGATTTCCGCTAAAACCGCCTGCACTAGTTTATCTTCATATGCAGGAATTCCTAATGGCCTTTTGTTATTGCTTCCCGGCTTTGGTATGTATACTCTCCTAGCCGGCTGAGGCCTGTATGCATTCCTTTTCATTCTGCCTACCAGGTCTTCTATATTCTCCCCTAGGTTAGCTTCGTATTCGTATTTGGTGACATTGTCTATTCCCGAGGCCTTTCCCGCCTTCATGTTGTTATGGCTCTGCATTAATGTTTCTGCGTTTATCAGGTGTATTAATGATGTAAATCTTTCGTTCGGTTTGGTTCTAGCTATTTCTGCTATCCTTCTCAGTTTTGTTTCCATCGATTCTCCTCCTCTGAGTGTGGTCAATGTTTCCCTTTAAAGGTCGATATTGTGTTACCGCCTTCCCTCTGTGGACATTACCCCACTTCCTTGGTACTATGCAGTAATCCGACTCCCTATGGCATTGGGTATCCTAACTTTGTTATCGCTTGTTAACCCGGCTTTCTCTGTGTAAAGAACCATAGGGCCTCCCAAGTTGACTGTATCATATCAATGTATAGCATGCGGTGGTCTCCGACCCCGAGGAAGCCGATATATTCTCGCTTAGCGAACATGCCGATGTTGTTTTCTACTCAGGTAACAGTATCAACCTTCCTGACTGGGATTTCGGGGCTCAATCCCTTCAACTTACGCTTACCGCCTACTACCTAACTGTCTACGCTTAACATCATAGGTCGCCCGATGATGTCCAAGACTCGCTATGAGTGGTCTGCTAAACCTTACTCAGTGGGATTCCCGCCCACTATATAATACGCCCTTATCTTGGCGCACAACCTGACCCCTTGGCCTTTGGTTCTCTTGCCACCCACTGATGAGACAAAAAAGATGGCAAACAAAACATCCCCTTGCCACTTGCCAGGGTGTCCCCATGTTAATCCCGTGTTAATCTCTTTATTTATTAAGGAATACATCCATTCCTTTTTCCGTATGTATATGTCCATAATAACCAAAGACATAATTATCACTGCCGCCGCTGAAAATTATATCATCTACTATTATATTTTCTTCCCCATTAACTAGCTTTATTAAGCTATAATGATCATTACCTTTATATCTGATAAATAATATTTCATCCCTGGAGATACTCATAGGCATAAAATCAAAGTACTCCCCGTCTGTTACCTTTTTAACCTCCGATGTTTTTAAATCATATTCATAAATATTATGTGGTTGATTTTCCCAAACATCATATACATCGGCATATATATTGCCATATATATCATTCAAATTAATTATTGAAATACCCTCAAGGCTTTTAGTTGCTGAGTACAATAATTTTTCGCCGTCCGGTGTAAAGCTTGGGGTCATGGCAACCAGATCCTTATCCATGAAATTAACAGCTTCATATGTTTTATCCTCATTGATATTTAACAAAATAACCTCTTTATTCACAATTATTTCCCTGCCGGCGCCTTCTATCAGCCCAATTAAATTGTTATTGCTCGGATTTATAGCCAGATGATTTTTATAACTCAATGTCGATATATCCGTAAGCTCCGTATGTGTCTTTTCCTCAACATCATATATCCCTATACCTACCATATCTGAGCTTAGCGAGCCCGATGCCGGTTTTTCCATAATATAAACATACCTTCCGTCTCCCGTTATGTTCCATACAATAGGATTGGTTCCTATCATCTCATCTGTGAACTTCCGGGCCTCTATTATCATATCTGTTAAAAATGTTTTGTTTTCAGGATCATATTCATTTAGGTCTATCCTTACAATACCGTCACTAGCGGCAAAATCTCCTTCTTCCGTGCTCCATCTACTTTCTCTTCTTCCATAAATAATGTTTTTATCGGATGCCTTAAAACTGTCATAATAATGTTCATCCGAATGTTCTTTTGTTTCCCCGGTTAATATATTAAATGTTGCGAAACCTGAGTTTTTAGTAGCATATATTATATTTTCGTCATCAATCCAATCATAAGCAATATAATAATGATTAATTTCGTCCGCTATCTTTTCATATTCACCATTTTCTATATCATATATATACAAACTGCCGTTTTGAGTGTAAGCTATATAATTCCCTGATTTTGAAACGAGGGGATATTCAAAACTGTCTCCGTCATGAATTTTGATTTCTTCCCCAGTACCTAAATGAGAATAATATAGTCCATCTTCCTTAAGATACACTACAAAAGGTTCATTCCCTCCCGATACGTTCCCGGGAACAACACTGCATGCCACGGTAAGCCCGGATACTATTATTAAAATTGACACAAGCAAAGAAACAGCGTATCTCTTTCTGGTTGTCTTAAAAGAGAATAACATATTTTCAAGCCTGGATTTTAATTCTTTTCCACCGGCTCCCATAGCTGTTGTCAGATAACTTTTTTTCATCATGGAATTATCTATCAGATTTAAAATGATTTCACCATAATGTTTCCTATCTTCAATACCCATTTTATCCACCACCCTTTCATCTATGGAATATTCACAATATCTATCCATTCTGTTTAATAATATGTAAACCATAGGATTAAACCAATGAATCATATTTACAATAAATCCAAAGATCTTTATTGAAATATCCTTTCTTTTGTAATGATTCAGTTCGTGCAAGAATACCATTTTTAGCTTTTCAGCGTTGCTGCCGATATTCGGAATCAACACAATCGGCCGAAATACTCCCATCAACATAGGAGAACCGATGGCATCACAAGTCCTCAGGGATATTTTATTGTTTATGTTTAATTCATTCTTACATAGGTCAAATAATGCTAAAATATCCTCATCCTTGATTCCTGTACTATTTTTTAGAATAGCAACCCTGAATTTTATATATGGTACGATTTTCAGTAAAAATAAGGCGAGCATACCGCCTATCCAAATATATTGAAAAATATCCGTATAGGAATCGATGTTATAATTTGTTTTGTCGAAAACATGACTTTTGTTTTCTGTTATATTTGGATTTTCACTCTCTGTTTTAGCTCCTATTTCTTTTTCAGATTTCCGTCCCTCTATGTCTTCAGATTTCTGTACAAGTTTTGTCCCCTCGTTTTTAATTATATTATTCGAGTCCCTGAATTCTTGAATTTTTACCGCAGGGATATTAAACATCGACTTTGCGGGAATTTTTATAAAGCCTCCCACCGGTATAATGAAAAAGATTAAAATTAAAACGAGCATTCTGTAATGCCAAGATGAATTGAAATATTTTTTGGTTAGGGGTTTTAAAATTAAAAATATGAGAAATATAATGCTTCCGGTGACAGACATGTTAAATATAGTTTTTAGAATTTCCATATCAAACCCTCCTAATCCAGTCCTTCAGCTCTTTTATATCCTCTTCGCCTATCTTTTTGTTTTTGTACAGGGAAGCTACCAAGGATTTTACACTGCCGCCGTACATATCCTCTATAAAATCATCGGCCTGATGGGATTTGTACTCGTCCTTGCTTATGGTAGGAAAATAATAATTGATTTTTCCCTTTTTCCTCACCCTCAGCACATTCTTGTCCACCAAACGTTTGGCTAAGGTCAGTATAGTGGTGTGTTTCCAGAGATTGTCCTCTCCCAGTTCTTCAATTATTTTTGCCGTGGTAACCTCGTCGTCTTCTTTCCAGATGATTTTCATTATTTCATATTCAGCCTCGGAAATTTTAACTATCTCCAAACCGGATCCCTCCCTTCCATGTTCTACATTGTGTAGTATTAGTTTCATTTTACATCATGTAGAATATGGTGTCAAGGGTTTTTAAAATAAAATATGTAAAATGTGATATAGAAAATTTTTAAATAAAACATGTCCGATACGATGTCGGGGATTTTTAAATAAAACATATAAGATACGATGTCAAAAATTTTGAAATATGTGGAATATGATGTCGAGGATTTTTAAAATAAAAAGGAGGCTGATAAATCAGCCCCGAACATAAGGCACGAAAACGGCAGACTGTGTGGAAAAGACTTGGCGTCCCCCTGCAACCTCCCCTTGCCACCCTCGACTGTGCGGAAAAAACTTGCTACCCGATTTCGTTCTCAGATGATGGCAAACAAAACGTCCCCTTGCCACCAAACGTCCCCTTGCCACCTTTTGCCACCCCAGATGATGGCAAACAAAGCGTCCCTTTGCCACCTTTCCTTACCACCGAAAATCATCAATCGTAGCCGGATTAATAATTTCTAAATCACTTTTCTTAACCAATGTTTGACCCAATGTATTTATTATATAATCATATCCCGCTTCTGCGGGATCCAATAATTCCCTATCCTCTCCCCTGTCGGCCTTCTCCTGTAATTTCTCATAATAATCCTGAATCCTTATATCTTCCTCATAATGGAGAAATTCATGTCCATGATATATTGCACCGTTGCCGTCCATCCATCTCTCTACTGTCCATATACCTTTATTTCCCTGTATTACAGGTTGTGATAATAAAAGTTGAGATGTCTCACCCGTGGATAGTGGAAATTTGATAACTACATGATTCCCTTTATACGTTTCATTAGGCAATAATCCCATGGATTCCAATGTAATACGGATTGCCGTTTCTTGCGATTTTAAAGTATCCATCCCGTATTCTAAGCCGATTGCACGCCCCAAATATACCAAATTGTCATTTTCGTAGGTAAAGATTAAATGGGGTTTTCCCGCACTGCTATCTTCGGTTATCCAACCGTCAATCATTTGCATTCCGCCTGCCATTACAACCTCATCAGGATTTTCGGGCTTTAGTCTATATTCTAATATCCATAGTTCTACAGGAGATGAAAGTATGTCATCAAAGGAAGACAATTTTTCTAATCTGGTAATCTTTTTGTCTGTAATTTTGGTTCCATCCCATTCGGAACTTTCAAATGTTTTAATTCTATCATCTATACATTCCCACGCATAATCCTCCACGGTTTTATTCTTGTCCGGTAAATTCAAGGCGCCTTTTATTTTGCCATATAAATTATCAGGAAGGCTCCAAACCTTGATATCGTCCGTCAAATCATCATAAGCAAGGACTAAGGAGTATTTTTGTTCTTTCCCTAGAATATTTTTATCCTCATCACGATAAATAGCCAGTATATATTCTTTGTTCTCTACACTTTCGTCCCTTTCCAATGTAATAATCATATTTAAAACAATATCATCTTCGCCGGGATAATCTTCTTCAGATAAATTCTTCCATTTTGCATTATTTATATTATCAATAAGGGCGGGCCAAAGGCCGTCATCTAAATCCTCAATTGAACCATCAGGGAATATTTGTTTGCTAATTTTTACAACCTTTGTTTCGTCAATTTTATACATATTTCCGCCGCCGGTCGGGTTGCTCAATAACCCTACAGCTAATGCCAAAACAACAATAATAGCCGCCGACACAACCCAAAACTTGGGCTTTTTATAGTTTAATATGTTTTTAATCCTGCCCTTTGTGTTATTTTCGCCAAATGCAATAGG
>DASRMO010000071.1:0-13519 GCA_035647895.1 Clostridia bacterium | reverse complement strand
GGTTTTTAGTATTATAGAAACAATGTTATGTAATATTGTAACATTATGGAATACTAATGATAGTCCCCTATCTTTAAATTTGATATAGCATTTAAATCTAAGGCCGATCTCAATCCCCTCATATAATTATAATATGCGAGGCAACCTATCATGGCGGCATTATCGGTACAGAGATGTAAAGGGGGATATTTTAAATCGATACCGTTCTTTTCACATTCCGATTTCAAATAACTCCTCAAGCTGCTGTTTGCCGCAACCCCGCCTGCAAGAACAACCCTATCCGCTCCCTTTTCCAATGCACATTTAACAGTTTTTTCCGTCAATATTTCCACTATGGCCCTTTGAAAACCGGCTGCAACATCTTCTACCGAAATATTTAAACCCTTCATCTTCTGGGAGTTTAAATAATTTAATACTGCGGATTTCAAGCCGCTAAAACTGAAATCATAACTTCCCTCTTCCAGATAGGCTTTAGGAAATACAATGGCGTCCGGATTGCCCTCTTTAGCTATCCTATCTATCTGAGGGCCGCCGGGATAACCCAGCCCCAATGCACGCGCAATCTTATCGAAGGCTTCTCCCGCCGCATCATCCCTTGTCTTTCCCAAAACTTCGAATCTGCCATGATCCTCCATATATACCAGATGGGTATGTCCGCCGGAAACAATCAAACTGATAAAAGGAGGTTCTAATTGTTTATATTCGATAAAATTGGCATAGATATGCCCTTCTATATGGTTGACACCGTTTAGCGGGATTCCCCTCGCAAAAGCTATGGCCTTAGCAGTGGATAACCCCACCAGCAAAGCCCCTACCAACCCCGGGCCGTATGTAACTCCGACATGGGTCAAATCGGCAAATGAAACACCGGCTTCCTTCAGCGCTTCCCCTATCACATTGTTGATATTTTCAATGTGTTTTCTCGATGCCACTTCAGGAACCACACCGCCGAATTTTTTATGCTGTTCAATCTGAGAATTTATGATATTGGACAAAATTTCCCTGCCGTTTTTTAAAACACTTGCAGCGGTTTCGTCACAACTGGATTCTATCGCCAGAGTTATCACATCTTCTTTTTTTAAATTTGTTATCATTTCCTACAAGCTCCTTCAATAAAACTCTCTGTAATCTTTTTCCCGTAAACATGGGCTTTTTAACTGAAGCCCCTCCACATAATAATAGCATCCTCGTTATTATCCCTATAATATTCCGGCCTGATACCGCAGGGCACAAATCCAAACTTTTTATATAGTGCCAGGGCTGCCGTATTTGAAGGCCTGACCTCCAAAGTTATTCTATATATATTGATTTTTAATATTTCCTCTATTAATCCCCCTACCAGTTTTTTGCCCATACCCTTACCGCGGTACTTGGGATGTATTGCTATATTTGTAATATGTGCCTCATTCATAATCAACCATAGCCCTGCATAACCTACTACCTTGCCGCCAACCTCAACTACATAATATCTCGCCAGTTTATTCCTCTTGAGTTCCGATATAAAGGCCCCCTTTGTCCAAGGTATGGGGAAAGAGTTTTTTTCAATATCCACTACAGAATCGATATCCGATAATTTCATCTCTCTTACAATAGATGATTCCATAAAAAATTATTCCCCGCCTTTCATTCTTTTTTCATATTGAACCTCCGCTTCGGATTTTCTCATGTATATGGGAACAATGTCCGTTGTAATATTTTCTCGTATTTTAATCTTAGCTACTTCCGCAACAGAAGAGGCAGAAGGGATTAAAAGCCTCGGCGGCGGTACGGCAAACTGTTGTGCCAGATTAGCCTTCAAATTCCCGCCAAACCTCTCTAAGGCATCCCCGATAAAAAATATCCTTTCCGATTTTCCCTTGAGTATATCGATGAGCCCATGTATATCAATAATCTGCTGTTTCATGAGCTCCGCCATATTACCGTCCGTCCACCGGTAGAGAGCGGTATATACTGAGTCTCTTTGAGCATCTATGATTGGGCAGATTAATCCCTTAATATTAAACAGATTATAAGCTAATGCTTCTAAAGTGGAAACCCCTACAACCTCTTTATCCAATGCCTGCGCCATAGCAGTCATGGTTGCAATCCCTATCCTCAGCCCCGTAAATGAACCCGGGCCCAAAGATACGGCAAATACATCAATTTCCCCCGGTTTAGTGCTGCAACTGTTTAATAATTCCTCTATCATGGGCATCAATTTTTGAGAATGGTTCTTTTTGTGATTCAGAGTATATTCCCCCATCAATTTATCATCATCTAATAATGCCACCGTGGCTGTCAAGGATGACGTATCTAATGCCAGCAGCTTCACTTTTTCAACAACTCCTTTATCATTCCGTCATAATAATCATTCGTACCGGCAAAGCAAATCTGCCTGGTTTTTGTACCTGTTATTCTGATTTCAACCCGCAAATGATTATGTGGGAGAATGTCCTCTATCAAATCTGCCCACTCTATTGCACAAACACCGTCACCATAAAAATATTCTTCATATCCCAGGTCTTCCATTTCACTGATATGGTTGATACGATAGACATCAAAATGGTACAGGGGAATTCTCCCGTCATATTCGTTGATCAATACGAAAGTGGGGCTTGTCACACAATCCTCCACGCCCAAACCTACCGCAAGAGCCTGAATAAATGTTGTTTTGCCCGCCCCTAAATCCCCGACCATACAGATAATATCGCCGCTATTGACTAATTTACCTAATTTCTCAGCTATCTTTTCTAATTCTTTTTGATTTAAAATGTCAATACAATTCATGATTGCACCTGCCCGGTATTTTTCCTCTTTTTGCATATCTATATTCTAACATAATTTTGCTGCTGTGTTATAAACAACGTATTTGAAACCACAATATAAATATTAAATACCCGAAATGTTACATGTAAAATATACCTCCATAAAATTTCGGGCTCACATTCATATACCTTGACGAGTTAATTCTCATATAAAAAAAGGAACCAACCCGAAAGCTGCTCCTTTTATCTGATCACTGACTGAGTCTTTTATTGAGATATGCATTTATAAATATGTCCAAGTCCCCGTCCATCACACCTTGTATATTACCGACCTCCACATCAGTGCGGTGATCTTTAACCAAAGTATAGGGATTAAATACATAGGAACGTATTTGACTTCCCCATGCAATCTGATTGTATTTCCCCTGCAAATCTTCTATGCGTTCTTTTTGCTCGCTCTCTTTTAATTCCACGAGTTTGCTCACGAGCATCCTCATAGCAGTATCTTTATTGATATGTTGAGACCTCTCACTTTGGCATTGGACCACCACACCCGTAGGCAGGTGGGTTATTCTGACGGCGGAGTCGGTCTTATTGACATGCTGCCCGCCGGAACCGCTTGCTCTATAGGTATCGATTCTGATATCATTCGGATTGATAGAAACATCCACGGAATTGTCTATCTCCGGCATTACATCTACAGAAGCAAAAGAAGTATGCCTTTTGCCGGAGGAATCATAAGAAGATACCCTGATTATTCTATGAACCCCTTTTTCAGATTTTAAATATCCATAGGCATTTATACCTGATATCAAGAGTGTCACGCTTTTGATTCCCGCCTCGGTATCCGTCAATATATCCAATATTTTAACTTCATAGCCTTTTCCCTCTGCCCATCTGGTATACATTCTCAGCAGCATCTGTGCCCAATCCTGTGCATCAAGCCCGCCGGTACCCGCATGTATGGAAATGATAGCATTACATTTATCATATTCGCCTTTTAAAAGGGTCTCTATTTTTATGCCTTCTATCTTATTTTCAAGGGAATCTATTCCTTCAATCAATTCTTCTGCAAAACTATCGTCCCCTTCTTCAATAAAAAGAATCATGGTTTCCAATTCTTCGAGTTCTGTAATCAATTTTTCATATTGTTCTATTCTATCTTTATGCACCTTGGCTCGTTTGGAAATATCCTGTGCTTTTTGGGGGTCTTCCCAAAAATCTTCCTTCGACATCAATTTTTCTAATTCCTTGCTCGATAATATTAAATTGTCAATGTCAAAGTGCACCCCTCATTTTATCAATATCATCTCTGAGCCTGAAAACCTGATGTCTATAAGTATCTAAATTAAGCATTCTAACACCCCATTATTTCCCGCAACATTTTTTATATTTAAGTCCGCTTCCACAAGGGCAAGGGTCATTGCGCCCAACTTTATCCTTTTTCTGTGCAGGAGCATAGCCCGCTCCCCCTTCAGGAGCCGTATCTATAGGTTTCGCCACCTGTTTCCTTTCAACAGTCACCTCTTTTTCTATACCGAATAAATATCTCACAGTATCTTCCTGAATGCTGTTTGTCATATCTTGGAACATATCAAATCCTTCAACTTGATATGCCCTCACGGGATCCTCCTGGCCTATAGCCCTTAAACCGATACCCTGACGTAATTGATCCATTGCATCTATATGATCCATCCATTTTACATCAATAACTTGGAGTAAAATTACCCTCTCGATCTCCCTCATACGTTCTGAACCAATATCCTGCTCCTTTTTCTCATATATATCATTAGCCGCATCAAATATCTGTTGTTTCAGGGTTTCAAGGGTTAAATCCCCAACATCCTCAGAATCAAACATATTAAAGGACAAAAATATATTCCCGAGATAATATTTTAAACCGTCTAAATCCCACTCCTCGGGATATCCGGCATCCGCCGTATATATCTCTATAGCCCTGTCTATAATATTTTCTGTCAGCCCAAAAATATGATCCCTCATATTTTCGCCTTCAAGCACTTTTCTCCTCTCTCCGTATATAACTTCCCTCTGTTTATTCATCACATCATCATATTGTAATACATGTTTACGTATACCGAAGTTTCTTCCTTCCACTTTCTTCTGTGCATTCTCAATGGAATTTGTCAAAAGCCTGTGTTCGATAGCCTCATCATCTTCGAGGCCCATTTTGTCAACTAAACCCGACATGCGGTCCCCGCCGAAAATCCTCATTAAGTCATCTTCCAAGGATATAAAAAATCTGCTGGACCCCGGGTCTCCCTGCCGTCCGGCACGGCCCCTGAGCTGATTATCTATCCTTCTCGCTTCATGCCTCTCCGTACCTACAATATGCAATCCGCCTAATTCTTTTACTTCCTCATGCTCTCTGTCCGTTTCCTCTTTTATCTTTTCATAAATCTCTTTGTATTGTTTTTTGGCATCAATAATTTCTTCGCCCATAATCTCACTATAACCTGTCACAATGGACAAAACTTCGTCATCATAACCTTGTTTTTTCAGTTCGCGTTTTGCTAAAAACTCGGGATTACCACCTAAGATAATATCGGTACCGCGGCCTGCCATATTGGTAGCAATAGTGACAACTCCCTTGCGCCCGGCCTGTGCAACTATTTCGGCTTCCCTTTCATGATGCTTGGCATTCAAAACCTCATGGGGAATTCCCTTTCTTTTTAATGCCTTGGAGAGCTCCTCGGATTTTTCTATAGATATGGTACCTACTAAAACAGGTTGCCCCTTTTTATACTTCTCTTCAATCTCCTCAATCATGGCACTTATTTTCCCCTGTTCCGATTTATATACGGAATCCGATGCATCATCCCTGATTATCTGCATATTGGTCGGGACTTCAACAACATCCATATTATAAATAGCTATAAACTCTTCCTCTTCCGTTTTAGCCGTACCGGTCATTCCCGATAACTTATCATACATTCTGAAGTAATTTTGAAATGTAATAGTTGCCAAAGTCTTAGATTCTCTCTGTACCTCCAATCCTTCTTTGGCTTCTATAGCTTGATGCAACCCCTCACTGTAACGGCGGCCGAACATGAGCCTTCCCGTAAAGTCATCTACTATGATGATTTCCCCGTCTTTTGCAACATAGTCTATATCCCGCTTCATCAGATTATGCGCTTTCAGTGCTTGGTTAACATGATGTGACAGCTCCATATTTGAAATATCCGAAAGATTTTCTATCCCGAAATGTTTTTCAACCTTTGTGACACCTTCTTCTGTCAGAGTAACAGAATTTGCCTTTTCATCTATAGTGAAATCTGCTTCCTCTTTCAAGAACCTGATAAACCGATCTACGGCAAAATATAATTCGGTAGATTTTTCACCCTGCCCCGAAATTATGAGGGGTGTCCTGGCTTCATCAACTAAAATACTGTCGACCTCATCTACTATAGCATAATTTAACTTTCTTTGGACCATATCATCTATATTTATTACCATATTGTCCCTTAAATAATCAAAACCGAATTCATTATTTGTTCCATAGGTAACATCCGCATTATATGCTGCTCTCCTCTGTTCATTCGATAATCCATGGACAATTACCCCGACCGTCAAGCCTAAAAATGTATATATTTTGCCCATCCACTCCTGGTCCCTCTTTGCCAAATAATCATTGACGGTGACAACATGAACTCCCTTGCCTTCCAGCGCGTTTAAATATACAGGTAAGGTTGCTACCAAGGTCTTACCCTCTCCTGTTCTCATCTCCGCAATTCTTCCCTGATGGAGTATTATGCCGCCATAGAGCTGCACCCTGAAATGTTTCATATCTAAAACCCTGTGTGCAACCTCCCGAACGGTAGCAAAAGCCTCCGGCAATATATCATCTAATGTTTCACCTTTTTGTAACCTCCCTTTAAATTCTTCCGTTTTGCTTTTTAATTGGCCATCAGTCAATTTTGCATATTCAGATTCCAAAGCTTCTATTTGTTCAACAGTTTTATCCAGTTTTTTAATCTCCCTATCGCTGTAAGTACCAAAAACCTTTTCAAATAACCTCTTCACTGCATCCACCTCTATTGTTTCTATATATTAATATGTTCATCATAATATTTTAACATTAATCTTTTTACAATACAACAATTGGAGAATTTTACAACCCCATCTTTCTGTCTATACGGTCAAACCTTATAATCTTGGATGAATATTGATATCTGTTGACTTGCATTATATTTTGAGTAAATAATAACAGCCCTAAAGATATAAATATATCACCGATGCTGAAGATCTGTTTTAAAGGATAGATTGCAGGAGTAGTAAATTTCTTGCCCAAATAAGCGGTAAAAGAATAAGCTTCCTTGATATCTATATAATTAGGCAATGCTCCTATCTCAAAAGATTGAAACATATTTTCAAATCCCATTTTTTTTAATAGAGCAACATCTATCGGCATACTGCCCTTATTTAAAACTAATGCAACAAAATTAGCAATAGCACCTATCAAAATGAACCATATGGATTTCCTTCCCAAATTTAAAAATAAAACAATAAACAACATAATATAAGAAATAACATATAATATCATCCTGTTGTTTATAGCCGTTTTATTGCCAATAGTGATCAATATAGATGTGCCTATTTGTAAAATCAGAGCAAAAACCAATAGAAATGAAGACCTGAACATGAATTTGCCCAAGGAACCGATATTCCCCCCGCGGAGTTTTCCTATTATTATTCCTAATATTAACCCTTCAAATATCATACTATACACCTTCCCTGAAAGCTGATTATATCATAGTACAACTTCTCCAAATATTCTTTTTATCCTTTAAAATACACGAATTTTTAACAAATTTAATTGTAACAAAACTTAGAACACTCAAAAATTATCAAACAGGGTGGTTTAACCACCCTGTTATGTATATCATCAATTCTACTATTAAAAATAAGGTTCTATTAAACCGTAATCCCCGTCCCTGCGCTTGTAGACCACGTTTACATCATCGGTTTCCGCATCTACAAATACAAAAAAATTATGTCCCAGGAGCTCCATTTGTAAAACTGCCTCTTCAGGGTCCATGGGTTTTATTAAAAATCTTTTGGTTCTGACAATCCTGGCTTCTTCCATGTCGTCTTCTTCATCAACCTTGATATTTTCAAAGCGGATTGTTTCATACCTATTGATACGATTTTCAAGCTTATTTTTTTGCTTTCCGAGCTGCCTTGTCAATTTATCTACCACTCCGTCGATGGACCTATACATATCCTCAGTAGCCTCTTCCGCCCTCAATATAGAACCATTGAAGGGAATGGTTACCTCTATGATATGCCTGTTTTTTTCAACCGATAATGTGACCTGTGCTTCGAGCTCCCTGTAGAAAAACCTGTCCAGCTTTCCCAACTTGGATTGTATGGTATCCCTTAGTGCATCCGTAACGCTCATATTTCTTCCACTGACTATTGCCTTCATAAACTCAGCTCCTTTTATATATGAAATATAAGCTGATATTAATCAACTTAAAATATAAATTCTCTGCCGTTAAAAATATCCCATATATTCCTGTTTTAAATTATAATATTTAATACTATGCACGTCTTATTACTAATTATTTTACCCAAATATATATCTGCCAAACTAAAATTAGGATTTTTCCCTTGATAATTCAAAGTTATGTAAACCATTTTAGGGTTGGTTCTTACATTATACGCAAATTACTTTAACACCGCCCATTTTGTCATCTACAAATTACCCCAAGACTAATTTTTATATTATCTTACATATTATTTTGCCGCCATATTTAGATTATAGACAAAACTTTGTATGTGGATATGTATATAGAATATCTGTGGATAATGTGGGTAAGTCTGTTGATAACTTGTTTTTAAACGATATGGCACTGTGAATAATTTGTGAACATTTTAAAACACCCTATTTTTATTGAATAATTTAACTAAATTCTACATTCTTTGGAATTTTTGCCTGCCGATACATTTTCCTCTATTACCGTATGTTTCCCTGTATTTGGACAAGCTATTTATAAATAAGAGTTATTCACATATAAAGCCATAATAAATGTATTTTTTCAATGTATATATACTATATGATTTAATTAAAAAAGACCCCGGTATATACCAAGAACCTTTTTAAAGTACATAAAGCTGACCTGATCTTTGCCCCCACACTCGCCTGCCGGGAGGTTCGCTACAGAATACTTTCACTACTACCCCTCTCAGACTTATCATCTGGCAGGTCTTACACCTAATCCGCACCATGCTCGGTAGTAGTAATCTACTACTTTACGTGGGTCCTTTCGCCTGCGGCTGGCATGGACTTTCAATCACAGACCTTTATGTACTTTAATCTATTATAACTAATTTATTGCCTTTTATCAATAAGTTTAGAATAATCCAATGACTCTTCTATCCTCCAAAGAATAATAGAAAATTTATAAATTTCAGGCCTTTTACTTGAAAAAACTTAAAATCTGTCTAATCTTTGGCTTTTACCCCTTGCATATATCGATTTATAAAATATTTATATGTATTTTTTGTATTTAGTGATAAACTAAATATACGGACGGGTATTCTCAGTATGAGCCGAACTATAAATAAGTACCTGAAACGGCTCTAAGCAGGCATTTACAATCATATTATCAATACGAATCAGGCTATAAATAAGTATCTAAACCGGCTTTAATTAGGCACTTACAATTATATTATCAGTACGAGCCGTACCATAAATATATTTAAGAGGTGATTTTATGAGCATTTCCGAAAAAAAACCAGCAGAAATAGCAAAAGATTATTTTTTGTATAATGGTGACATTCTGCCCAGTAAAGAGTTTAATATTGAAAAAACAACCGTATATCCATCGGTTTATGAGGTCATAAGAGTAATAGACGGTATACCGCTTTTTTATGAAGAACATGTAAATCGTCTATGGAGTTCCATAAAACTCCTCGGTTACAAACAGCCTTACGAGGATACAGTCATAAAGAAACATATTTTAAAGCTGTTGGAATTAAATAAATGCTATAACTACAATGTAAAAATAGTGATCAATACGCTTGATTCGAAAAACCCCAATCTATTTGTATATTATGTTGTTTCTAACTATCCGGCGGTTGAACTGTATGAAAAGGGAATACATACTATACTCCACGAGGCGGAGAGAGATAACCCCAATGTAAAAGTGATAGCGGCAACCTTTAGAGATAAGGTAAATAAAAGCATCGAGAATGCCGGTGCCTATGAGGCGTTACTTGTAAACAATAAAGGAGAAATAACAGAGGGCAGTAAATCAAATGTATTTTTTGTAAAGGATGATGTCTTCTATACGGCCCCTGCAGAGGATGTGTTGGTCGGAATTACAAGGAGCCGCATAATACAGCTCTGTCTAAAACTCGGGTATAATATTGTGGAACAACCGATAAGTGTGGATTTTTTAGAAGATATAGACGGCCTGTTTTTAACCGGAACGTCGCCTAAAGTGCTCCCTATAGCGAGCATAAATGAACGTAAATATAATTCCGCCGGAAACAGCGCCATCAGGGCAATCCATGACGCTTACAATAAACTTATAAATGATTATATCGATAAAAATAAATAAAATGCAGGCGTTATAAAATGAACCATGGGGTCAGGTTCAGTGGTACATTCTAAGACCGCCGAAAACCCTGGGGTCAGGTTCAGTGGTTCTTTCAGCGGTCTCACACAAAAAAACCATGGGGTCAAAAAAAACCATGGGGTCAGGTTGTGCGCCAAGATAAGGGCGTATTATATAGCGGGTGAGAATCCCACTGAGTAAGGTTTAGCAGACCGCTCATAGCGAGTCTTGGACATCATTGGGCGACCTATGATGTTAAGCGAAAAACCATGGGGTCAGGTTCAGTGGTACATTCAGAATGGCACCATGGAATTCACTGCATGAGATTTGCCGTATGGGATTTACAGTATGGGATTTACAGTATGGAATTTGCCGTATGGGATTTACAGTATGGGATATTTTAAATCCTTGGATTTTTTTGTTTAAAGACCGCCCCGTTCGGGGTATATACGTATTGAAAAATAATTAGGAAATTTCATATTGCATAGATATCGTATTATCAATAAATGACAGCTTTCAGAAACATTAATTTTTGAAAATCCAAGATTTATAATTTTAAATTTTTTATGAATATCGATCATGAAATTTTCTCAATTATATATGATGTATGCTGAAAAAACATTTGAAAGATTTAATAGGAGGTGTTTGTATGACGAAAGAAATTGAAACAGGATGTTCCAGGCCTGAGATAGCAAAAAAACCGAAACAAGAAGTTGATGAAACATCAAATATCGTTCTGAAGGAGGAAAAACAAAAAATGATAAAAGTAGGTAAACCGGCACCGGAATTTACAGCACCGGCATTTTATGAAGGAAAATTCACCAGTGTAAGTTTAGAAGATTATAAGGGCAAATGGGTATTGCTATGTTTCTACCCCGGAGACTTTACCTTCGTGTGAGCTACCGAAGTTTCAGCAGTGGCTGCAAAGTATCCGGAATTGAAGGAATTAGACGTACAGGTTTTATCCGTCAGTGTGGATTCGATATATACACATAAAGTGTGGAATGATAACGAATTATCTAAAATGATTGGGGGGGACATCCCATTCCCGATGTTATCGGACCAAGATGGAAGTATAGGTAAATTATATGGAATTTATAATGAAGACAGCGGAACAGAGACCAGGGGCAGATTTATAATCGATCCGGATGGAATAGTCCAGGGATTCGAGGTACTCTCACCTCCGGTGGGAAGAAATGTATCCGAGACCGTAAGACAAGTCAAAGCTTTCCAACTTGTAAGAAAATCAAAAGGTACGGAAGTAACGCCGGCAGGCTGGAAACCCGGCAAAGCAACATTAAAACCCAGAACAGAGCTTGTGGGCAATGTATGGAAAGAATGGAAAGTAAGCCAGGCTTTTGACGAATAATATATAGTATTCTCCAAGGGTGGACAAAATTGTCCACCCTTGTTCATGAGGAGGCATACGAAAAAACCATGGGGTCAGGTTCAGTGGTTCTTTCAGCGGTCTCACACATTCAGAATGACACCTTGGTTTTGCCATCTGAAAAAACCATGGGGTCAGGTACGGTGGCTCATTCAGCGGTCTCACACATTCAGAATGATGCCTTCGATTTTGTCATCTGAGGTGAACAGCATTAAGTTTAATTTATGGAGGATCTTCGTGTGTTCATAAAAATGATAATTTTTACATAGCCTAAAATCTTCTTATACCGAAGGGGGAAAATTTGTGAATTTTATAGGGATTGATTTAGGAGCTACAAAAATAAAAGCCGGTATTATATCCGAAAATGGCAAAATTATAGATGAAATTACGGCAGATACCCCGGTCGGTGGTGAGGTTCATGCCGTTGTCAATTCTATCGGTATGCTCATAGATAGACTTTTAAAAACAGATGGCATAAATGCACGATATATAAAAGATATTGATGCGGAAATACCGGATATAAAGGGCATCGGTATAGGGATACCGGGTGCCTGTAATGATGAGGGGTTGGTTTATTATGCTCCCAATCTGTTTTGGAACAATGTGCCCCTGGGTGAACTGTTAAAAGGAAAAATAAATATACCTGTTTTTATTGAAAATGATGCAACAATGGCAGCCATAGGGGAAGCAACATGCGGGGTTGCAAAAGGAGTTTCTAATTGTGTGCTCATCACTTTGGGTACCGGTATAGGCGGTGGAATTATTATAAATAATGATATCTATAGCGGGAGCCACGGCATAGGCGGAGAAATAGGCCATATGACAGTAGGAGAGAATTTTTATGATTGCAACTGCGGAAATAATGGCTGCCTTGAAACATTTTCTTCTGCGTCGGCTTTAATTAAATATACTAAAAAATTACTGGAAAATACCGATGATAACCTGATATATGACAGCCGGATATTCAAAAAAATAGACGGCGATATGGATCTATTGAATGGAAAACTGATTTTTGATTGTGCCAAGAAAGGTGACCTTATTGCCACTGAAGCGGTTGACAGATTAGTAAAATATTTAGCAATCGGAATAGGGAATATTATAAACATATTAGACCCTGAAATGATAATTATAGGCGGAGGTATATCTGAAGCGGGAGATTATTTAATAGATAAATTGAACAGAGAAATTCCAAAAAATATATGGCTCAAATCCATGAATCTCACAGAAATAGTGCGGGCAAGCTTAGGTAATGATGCCGGAATTATAGGAAGTGCCATGTATGCCGGGTCAAAGCTGAGCATATAAATGTTCAATAAGCGAAATGAAACGAAGAATTTCGAATGAACCATCAAATAAACCATGGGGTCAGGTACAGTGGCACATTCGAGACTGCTGAAAAAGCCCCGGGTTGTGCCATTCTGAATAAACAAAATAAAATAGAGGAGCTTTGAAAGGTTAAAAACCGAGATTCTTCACTGTGCTCAAAATGACAACTTCTCCATTTTTTTACAAAGTCGGGGCTTTTTCAGTGGTCTCATATTGTTCCAGATTGCTGAAAAATCCCTGAATTATATCGTTCTATGTCAGGATTTCTAAATAAACAAAGTGAAATGAAGAATTTTCAAATGACTAAAAAGGTGGCAAACAAAGCGTCCCCGTGCCATGCAAATGACTAAAAAGGTGGCAAACAAAGCGTCCCCGTGCCACTAAATAAACAAAGTGAAATGAAGAATTTTCAAATGACTAAAAAGGTGGCAAACAAAGCGTCCCCGTGCCACGTGAAAAGGTGCCATCCAAAGCGTCCC
>DASRMO010000070.1:0-4464 GCA_035647895.1 Clostridia bacterium | reverse complement strand
AGTACACTTAGCATAAAAATTATTAAATTAGCTATAATTAATTCATTAGATGAAACAATATTAGTGCCTTTGAAGAACAGTAAAGTATATACAAACACAGGCTGAATGGTTGCAATTATGATTATTGTTATAGAAAATTGTATGATTGTTTCTTTAATCGGTAATTTGAACAATAATATCGCCATAGTACATATCACAATATAATTAATCAAAAAACCAATATTTATTTTATACACATTGAATACCAATGTCAGGACAGCTATAACCAATATAATACATATACTTTTTTTATCGGTTAAACTGACCTTTCTGTTTAACTTGCCCCATATTAAAAACATCGACACCAGTTCTAACACAGATGCAAACAGTATCCCATACCATTCCATGCGGTTCCCCCCTAGCTTATAGTTTGACCTAAGAATCCATTTGTAAATTCTTTATTGTAACCATCTTCTAATACAGGCCCGCGGAATATATCTATTGAAACAAATTAAATCTTATGCCCATACTCCTATTTCCCTGATTTTATTATATCTCTTATCAAGCAACTGTTCAATATCCGATTTCATAAGCTCTTTTAATTCATTAAACACATAATTATTTATATTATCCGCCACAAAATCTATATCTTTATGTGCTCCGCCCGGGGGTTCTTTTATGATGTTATCTATAATGCCTAAAGAGAGTAAATCCTGTGCCGTCAGTTTCATTACATTTGCCGCTTTTTGTGCAAGAGCCGCATCTTTCCAAAGTATACTAGCAAGCCCTTCCGGCGATATTACCGAGTATATTGCATTTTCTAACATGCATATCCTATCCCCGGCACCGATTCCCAAAGCGCCTCCACTCCCACCCTCTCCTATAACTATAGATATGATGGGTGTTCTGAGCCTGCTCATCTCAATAAGGTTTAAGGCTATGGCCTCTCCCTGTCCACGTTCCTCCGCACCCAGACCGCAGTAGGCACCGGGTGTATCTATAAAGGTCAAAATAGGCCTTTTAAATTTTTCTGCCTGTTTCATCAGCCTCAACGCTTTTCTATATCCCTCCGGATGAGGCATTCCAAAGTTTCTTTTAATATTCTCCTTCGTATCCTTCCCCTTTTGATGCCCTATCACAGTAATAGGTATACCCTCCCGGCTATTGGCCGGACAGGCCCGGCCGTTGGCCGAACAGGCCCCGCTATTGGCCGGACAGACCCGGTCATTGACCGGACAATTAAGCATTCCTATACCTCCCACTATAGAGCTGTCGTCTCCATAAAATCTGTCCCCGTGAAATTCTATAAAACTCCCTATGAGTTTCTTTATGTAATCTGATGATGTAGGCCGCTCCTGTAGCCTTGCAAGTTTGACTTTTTCCCATGGAGTAAGGTTTTTATAAGCATTTTGTTTCATCTCTTCGGCCTTTTTTGATAATATCTCTATTTCACCGGATAAATCCATATTATTTTCTTTAGCAAGATTTTTTAATTCCATAATTTTATTTTCAAGTTCAATGATGGGTTTTTCGGATTCCAGGATACTATGCATTATTTCCACCTCCAGATGCGTGAATTTTGAGTATCTCGGACAAAACGGCCTTCATGTTCTTCCTGTGGACAATCTTATCTACAAAACCTTTTTCCTGTAAAAATTCCGCCCGCTGAAAACCTTCGGGTAATTTTTGCTTGATGGTCTGTTCAATAACCCTGGGGCCCGCAAAACCGATCAGCGCTCCGGGCTCCGAAATAATTATATCTCCGAGCATAGCAAAACTGGCGGTTACTCCGCCCGTTGTCGGATTAGTCAGGACAGCGATATATAACAATCCCTCTTCGGATAACCTGCCTAGAGCAGCCGATGTTTTAGCCATCTGCATCAATGATAAAATACCTTCCTGCATCCTTGCTCCTCCTGATGCGGTAAATATGATTAGGGGAAATCCTTTTTCAATCGCCCTTTCTATTGCCCTCGTTATCTTTTCCCCCACAACCGAACCCATACTTCCCATCATAAAATTGGGTTCCATAACGCATATGATACAATCCCGGCCCGTTATTTTTCCTTCCCCGGTTATTACGGCTTCCTCTTCATTGCTGTTTTCCATTGCAATTTTAACCTTTTCCATATAGCCCGGAAAGTTTAACGCATCGATTGTCTTTAAATCCGTATCATACTCCGCAAATGTCCCTTTATCTATTATAGAATTAACTCTGTCTCTGGCAGCTATTCTGGGATGACTGTCCTCAATAGGGGCCTTTAATTTATCTTCTGATACTTTTTGAAAATTATCGATAGTTACGGTTCTCACTTTATTGTCAGCATCTTTATACAGCATCACCGTTGCATATTTTTTCTTACTGAAGAGATCTCTGAGCATTTTGCATCTCCTTCCGCTCATATAAAAAACTTGGAACCCTAGTAAAAGGCACGCCTGTTGCGGTTTCAAATATGAATGTTCTCACCAACCCTTCCTAATAAATGAATAAGCCATTAAGATTTCTCCCCTCATATCTCCACATATTGATGATTAAAGGCCAAGGATTGGGATTAAAATATCTATTTTGTTTGTTGAAAAATCTTCACTGCCCAATATTTGTTTCTGAAAATCAATATTTGTTTTTATACCGGTGATCACCAGCTCATCCAAGGCCCTTTTCATTCTGCTTATAGCCTCGTTCCTGTCTTTTCCCCATACTATGAGTTTGCCAATCATAGAATCATAGGCGGGGGAAATAATATACCCGTTATAGATATGACTGTCCATCCTTACACCATAACCCCCGGGAGAAAAATATCCCTCTATTTCCCCGGGACAGGGGCTAAATTCATTCTCGGGATCTTCGGCATTTATTCTACATTCAATGGAATGCCCGTTTATTTTTATCTGCTCCTGTGAAATATCCAATCTTTCTCCATATGCTATTTTTATCTGCTCCTTTACTAAATCCATTCCAATTACCATCTCTGTTATTGTATGTTCTACCTGCAATCTAGTATTCATCTCTATAAAATAAAAATTATTATCTTTATCCAATAAAAATTCTATAGTCCCGGCATTTACATAATCTATTGCCTTGGCTGCTCTGAGAGAAATTTTACCCATCTTGTTTCTCAAATCCTCATTCATAGCCGCACACGGCGCTTCTTCCAAAATCTTTTGATTTCTTCTCTGCAGGGAGCAGTCCCTCTCTCCTAAATGAATTATATTTCCATAATTATCAGCTAATATTTGAAATTCAATATGTCTGGGGTTTTCTATAAATTTTTCAATATACATAGAGCCGTCGTTGAATGCTGCAATAGCTTCTGATTTAGCTATGTTAAATCTGTCAATAAACTTCTCTTCATTATAGATAATTCTCATACCCCTGCCCCCGCCGCCGTTAGCGGCCTTAATCATAACCGGAAATCCGATTTTTTTAGCCGTATCAAGCGCTTCCAAGGCTTCACTTGTAGTATTTTCGGAGCCCGGTACAATGGGTATTCCCGCCTCCGCCATTATCTTTCTCGCTTCAGATTTATTTCCCATCTTCTCCATATGTTCTTTTTCCGGGCCGATAAATTTTATACCGTTCTTCGCACATGCTTCCGGCAGTCTCGGGTCCTCGGCAATAAATCCATACCCCGGATGCACAGCCTCGCATTTTGTAACCAGAGCCGCACTCATTATATTATCTATATTTAAATAGCTCTTCCCCGGCGAAGCAGGCCCTATACAGAGCGCTTCGTCCGCTATATGTACATGAGAAGAATCCTCATCTATCTCCGAATACACAGCTACAGTTTTTATCCCCATTTCCTTACATGTCCTGATTATCCTGAGTGCTATTTCACCTCTGTTGGCAATAAGTATTTTTTTAAACATGACTCACCTCCCGAGCAACATCAAAGGCTGCCCAAATTCTACTATGCTCTCGTCTTCTACAAATATTTCCAAAACCTGCCCCTCACATTCACATTCAATCTCATTCATTATTTTCATAGCTTCTATAATACATAGAATCTGGCCTTTTTCCACTATATCTCCTATGTTTACGAAGGGAGGTTCATCCGGGCCGGATGCTTTAAAAAATGTTCCTACTATGGGCGATTTTACAATAAAGGTATTTCCTATATCGGTCAAATTTTTGCTATATTCCTCTTTATCAATTTTGCCTTCAAACTCCCGAATACCGCCATCCGATATCTTTGTCAATATATTGCTGTTTCCTAAACCATCTGTGATTATTCTCGGTATATTACCTTCATCGGATGCCTTTTTTGATATCATTATCCTGAAATCGCTTTTTTCTATTTCTATTTTTTCTATATTCGTTTTATTCATCGTAATAATGAGGTCCTTAATATCTTTTATATCCATTTGTATGCCTCCTCATCTATGAACTATTGCTAGTACTTGGTACTAGTAATTAATATTAACACATTATACCATACATACAAGCAGTAGTGCAATATTTTAAATATTGTCAATATATATCCG
>DASRMO010000069.1:0-4496 GCA_035647895.1 Clostridia bacterium | reverse complement strand
TATAGGAACTGCGGAGATAGATACTGTAAGAAGGGAATTCGAAAATGTAGGAAAAATATTGGGCAACGAAAAAAGAGCGAACGAACTTATAAAATATTGGGATAAAAAATTGGAAATGGTGGAAAAACTTGTGGACAAAGTCCCGCAAAACGAAAGAAAGAAAGTACATTATTCAGGGAATCAAATTACAAATGTAAGTGGCGGCAAGGGATGGGGGCATAGCCTTATTGTAGGTTCCGGCGGAATAGATATTGCGGATGAAATTATAAAAGGAGGAAAAGGCAGTGAGGTAAGTGTGGAACAAATTATAGGATGGGATCCGGATGTTATAGTCACACAAAAAAGGCCGGAAGGAACAGCTTCGATAATTAACGACGAAAGGATACAGGATCTGGATGTTATAAAAAACAATGAGGTATATTCTTTTCCGATAGGAGGATTTTGGTGGGACAGACCCTCTCCGGAAGCACCGTTGGGATTTATGTGGTTGGCAAAAACACTATATCCCGAATATACGAAGGGGATTGACCTAAAAAAAGAAACAAAAGAATTTTACAGCACATTTTATGATTATCAATTAAGCGATGAAGAATACGAAAGCTTTTTCTAAACATCGGAAAGGGGACGGAGTTATGGAGGAACATAAAGTAATTACACCGACAAGGGATGAATATATACAACTTGCAACATCACTTGCGAAATTTGATAGGAGAACGGAGGTTGTTTCCTTAAGGGACAGCGTAGGCCGTGTTACGGCAAAAGATATTTATTCGGTTAATACGTTGCCTAATCAACCAACAAGTGCGATGGACGGAATAGCAGTTCGTTTTGAAGAAATAACTTCTAAAGATGTAGATACAACTACTTGGGAACTAGGAAAACAATATGTATTCAGTAATACGGGGGTTGCAATTCCGGCAGAATACGACACGGCAATACCAATAGAACAAGTAGAATTTGATACCGATAACAAATTGCATATAAAACAAATTCCGTCTCATAAAGGAGACAGGATTGTTTCACGTGGAAACATTATGAAGGAAGGAGATTTGCTGGTGCCTGCCAATTATTTGATTACGCCTTTACAGTTGGGGGTGCTCGCATCGGGCGGAATTTATGAATTGGAGGTAATAGCAAAACCTAAGGTGGCAATAGTACCTACGGGCAATGAACTTGTACCTGCCGGCGGGGTATTGCCGTTGGGGAAAAACGTAGAAACAAACAGTATTGTAGTAGAAACATTTGTTAAGGAGTGGGGCGGGGAGCCTATAGTTTATCCCATAATACCGGATGACCCTGATTATATCTATGACACTTTATGCCATGCACTCAAGCGGAGCGATATGGTTATATATAACGCGGGATTTTCAAAAGGGACACATGATTTCGGCAAAAGTATTTTAGCTAAAATAGGAAAAGTATATGCATTTGAGGTAGCACATGGCCCGGCTAAACACACCAGTCTTACTGTGGTCAACGATAAGCTCATAATAGGTATTGTCGGGCCGCCCGGGGGAGCGGAACTAACAATACCTTGGTATGTAAAACCACTCATTAATAAATATTTATGCAAACCGAATATAGAAGCACCGCAGTTGGAGGTTAAATTATTAAACGGCGTTAAGATGACCCCTCCCTTCGATTTTTATATACAGGTACAAGTTGCCAAACAAGACGAACAATATGTTGCTACGGTACTCAGGGGCCCTGATGCTACAAGGGTAAAAACGGCGGTAGATGCTAATGCTATTTTATGTGCCAAAGCCGGAAACAGTTATAGAGAAGGGGATATGGTAACTGTTGAATTAAAAACACCCGTGGAATATATATGATGTTTCTTTGTTATCTTAAAACAGTCGGTATAAAAGGGACTTATTTAAAAATCTTAATATTGGAAAGGTTCTAAATTAAAAGGAGGATTTTATAATGTTTGAAAAACGGTCAACCAAGATTAGTAAAATAGCATTACTACTGATATTAATTTTATTGATAGTATCTGTGACAGGATGTTTTAAAGAATCAGAGGATAGTTTACAGCAGGATATTGAACAAACAGAGGCGGGAGATCAGGGCAATCAACAGGAAGAGAGCACTACACGTATAGTAAAAGATATGGCGGGAAGAGAAGTAGAGATTCCTAAAAAGGTCAACAAGGTATTTACAACAAGCGGTGTAGGGACTATAGCATTATATAGTATAAATCCTAGTAAAATTGCCGGTTTAAATTCTAAGCTTACGGAATTGGAAGAAAAATATCTTACAAAAGAATACCAACAACTTCCAATATTAGGCACTTACAAAGATTCGAGCAGCGGAAATGACGAAGAGATACTAAAAGCAGCTCCTGACATTATAATTTCAATGGGAGATATAGACGAAAGATGGATAAAAGATGCGGACGAATCACAGAAAAAAATAGGTATTCCTTTTTTGATGATAGACGGCGATCTTATGAATCTTGATAAAACTTATGAATTTTTAGGGGATGTATTGGGAGAAGAAGCAAAATGCAAAGAATTAGGTGAATATTGTAAAAATGCCATGGAGGAAGCAAAGGCTATAGCGAACAAAATACCGGAAGAAGAAAAAGTCAGGGTATATTATGCTTCGACACAGGGGCCTTTCGCGACAAATATAGCGGGAACGATACACACCCAAGCAATAGATTTAATTGGGGCAATAAATGTAGTAGAGCCAACGGCAGGTGAAAAAATAACGGGTGGAGTAGAGGTATCCATGGAACAGGTTTTAAGTTGGAACCCGGAAAAAATAATAGCGGCTAAAAGTGTAGGGGATAACGAGGGCTCTTATAAAACAATAATTAAGGATTCGAAATGGAAAAACATAGAGGCGGTACAAAACAATCAGGTATATGCGATACCAAATGCTCCATTTAACTGGTTTGACAGGCCGCCGTCAATAAACCGTGTAATAGGTGTTAAATGGCTGGGTAATTTGATATATCCGGAGAGGTTTAACTATGATATGAACAAAGAAACAAAAGAATTTTATAAAATGTTTTATCACCGCGAACTGACAGATGATGAGGTAGCGGAAATACTTGAAAATGCCATATCTAGATAGTATAGGCCTATTTAATATAAAATAATACGGCAGGCAGTATTGCCTGCTCAATCAGATTGAGGCCGCTGCGAATATTTGGGTCTTTGGAAAACTACTCCCCAGTAGGCTACTCCCCCTTTACGATTCAAATATTCGCTTTTATATTAGGTTTTGATTTTTGATAATATCATAAAGATGTTTTTTCATACGGTCTGTTGTTTCATCAATTATTTAATTCGTTAAAAATAAATTTATGTCTAGGATATTTGGAGAAGTCTCCCGGGCGTATTATATGGAGGGTAACTGATGTTAAAAAAGTATTCGGCTAAAACCGACAAACTGGCATTATTATTAATAATAATTTTATTGGCGGTATCTGTAACGGGATGTTTTAAAAAATCGGAGAATAGTTTACAACAGGATATCAATCAAACAGAAACAGAGGATCAAAGCAATCAACAAGGTGAAAATACAATACGTACAATAAGGGATATGGCGGGAAGGGAAGTCGAAGTACCCCACGAAATCAACGGGGTATATTCTGCAATACCTATAGGAACTGTGCTGATTTATACGATAAACCCAAATAAACTTATAGCTAAGAATTTTAAAACTTCACCCATGGAAGAAAAATATATGACGGAGGAATTTGTCAATTTACCAGTATTGGGAAATTATATAGTAGGGGATACGGCAAGCGAAGAACAAATATTACAGACAAAACCGGATGTTATTGTGTATACGGGAGAGATAAACGATAAATGGAAGCAAGAAGTTGACAAACTGCAGGAAAGGTTAGGGATTCCCTTTGTTATGGTGTCGGGGCAATTACAAGAAGTACATGAGGCCTACGAATTTTTAGGGGAGTTACTAAACGAAAAACATAGGGTTCAGGAATTGGGGAAATATTGTAAACAGGTTTTAGATGAAGTTGAAGAAATAGCAAGTAAAATACCACAAGATAAAAGAACAAAGATATACTATGCAATAGGAGAAGAAGGATTAATGAGTTATCCGGCCGGAAAAACCATGCATTCTGAATTAATAAACATGATTAATGGAATAAACGTTGTAAATGTAGGAGATGAAAATCCTTATATGAGGGTTGAGGTATCTATGGAGCAGATATTAAACTGGAATCCGGACGTTATAATAACAAATAAGGCGGGGTCGAGAGGACAGGGTGAATTTGATTTAAGGACAAAACTTTTGAAAGACAGCAAATGGAGCGATATAAACGCGGTAAAAAACAAAAAAATATATGAAATACCGTCCGTACCGTTCAGCTGGTTTGGCGAACCGCCGTCGGTAGCCCGTATAATGGGCTTAAAGTGGGTTGGAAGTATAATGTATCCACAATATTTTGAATTTGATTTAAAAAATGAAGCTAAGGAATTTTATGAAAAATTCTATAATATAAAATTAACTGAAGA
>DASRMO010000068.1:0-4238 GCA_035647895.1 Clostridia bacterium | reverse complement strand
TTTTTTTCACAATATATGGTGGCATTGATATCTACTATATCTTTATCTGGTCTTTTGGCCATTACATTGATTTCTACAGCTACTCCATGGGGAATTTCCTGTTCTGTATAATGAAGAATTTTTTCTCTTATAAGTTCTGCTACAATTAAACGTTCCGGTTGATCTGTGATCATATAATCCGGAAAATATTTTGGACCTTCAGGCAAATAATTTACTATAAGATTTATTAAATTATCTAAATTAGCCCCTTCGAGAGCTGAAACAGCTATTATATTTTTAAACAGTCCCGTCTTTTCATATTTATCATATAATTCGTCCAAACTCTGCTGATTCATCTTATCAATTTTGTTTATTACTAAAATAATAGGTGTATTTATACCTTCCAATTGTTCCATAATATATTTATCTCCGGGCCCGATTGAAGTGCCGTCATCTACTATAAATAATATCACATCCACTTCTCGCAATGTATCCTTAGCTATCCCGACCATATATTGGCCTAACTTATGCCTAGGTCTGTGTATTCCCGGTGTGTCTAAAAATATAATCTGATAATCTTCCTGCGTATATACGCATTGTATTTTATTTCTTGTAGTTTGAGGTTTATCTGATATAATAGCAATTTTTTCACCGATTATTTTATTCATAAGTGTTGATTTCCCTACGTTTGGCCTTCCTATAATAGTTACAAATCCTGACCTAAATGCCATAGTTATGTCTCCCATCTACTTTTTTTAGGCTTTCGGGAGAAAAGGCATAAGGCAATAAATCACCTATAGTGTATACCTTAAAATCACATTCTGACCTTGCAACTATAATTTTAATTTTACTGCCAAACTCCATTATCACCTGTCTACAAATTCCACATGGATATATGTAAGTATCTAAATCACTGATCACAGCTATAGCTTCTATATCACGCTCACCTTCCGAAATAGCTTTAAATAATGCCGTTCTCTCGGCACAATTCGTTCCTGAATAAGATGCACACTCTATATTGCAGCCGGTATACACTTTCCCTTCCTTGGTAAGCAAAGCCGCCCCTACGGAAAATTTAGAATATGGTGCATAGGCATTTTGTTTTGCATCAATTGCCTTTTTAATTAATTCTTCATATGTCAAAAACATCGCCTCCATTATTGCTGAATACTATGGCAAGTTATCATGTAATCTCCTATTGAAACAAAAACCCCCACAGGCCAAACTTTACGACCTATCTAATACTTTTCGCTTAAAAATGAAAAGTAAAATTATATGGCTCCGGATTATCATGTTCAAAGGTAATAGACAAATTTGTAATGTTTGACTGCATATACTACCCGCCCGGGATGACAAAATAGATTATACTATCCATCCTAAGATAGCAAATAAATACTATTCTTCTATGGTTACGCCGTTAAAATTACGTACAACCTGAACCCATGTCTTACCCGGGTTCAATATTAATTCTTGCCCTGTTTCGTCATAATATTTTGTAGCGCCCTCATAGCTGCCCTTTTTCCAAGTTATATCAATGGCCTTCCCGCCGGTTATGTATGTTCCTTTGCCTTCGCCAACCGTATCCATTTTCAAACGCAGCTGTTCATCTATTACTTTAGCTGAGACCTGCTGTATTATAATGTTTGTTGCAGTAAGCGTCTCTTCGGTTATTTCATCTTTATGCTCCGTTCCATTATAATATCTTTTATAAATTTTATTTGCATCGTCATAAATATATGATGCCTCACTGCTCTTAAAATATTTAACTTTTACCTCATTTGCAATTTCGCCCTTTCCCATCTCTTTAAAGGAGGGATTAAATTTAAATCCATCAAACTGTGGCTCTTTTCTATAGTTGCTTTTTTCTGCCGCTTTCTTGAGGGCCTCATAACTGGAATACAAATTATGAGGAATTTTTTTATGTCCTTTTCTCCAAAACACATCATTACCCCGGCTCATAGAATTTATATTTGCCACCTTTTTATTTTCAATATCTGCTATAGCCTGATTGCTCCCACCGACATGCACCAGATGGCTGTCAAATTCCAATGACTTTTCGACAAGATAAGGCCTGGCACTCCTTATTGGCCCTAAGTTTTCGGGTTCATTTATCAAAAATATACCCAAATACCTGGTAATATCCCCTTCCGCTAAAAATTCATACGCAAATTCAGCATCTATTAAACCTGCCTGGGGCCTGGCACCCGGTTGATTATCAAAAACAACAGCAAAAGGCCTTCTGTTTACTTTCTCCTCTTCCGCATATATGCCGCTCAGGGGAGAAGCCACACCTTCTATTTCGGATTGTTCAACAGTTTTAATGTCTTCCGTTTTTTCTACCCCTGCATCGGCATGTTTTTCTTCCTCATCATTATTGTTTTTCTTGCGGCAACCTGTTCCTATAAACAATAGCAATAAAACTAAAAATAATATGATTCCTTTTTTTCTCCAATCGCTCATAATATGTCTCCCCTTTGATTTACACTTTACTTTATTTTTTTGCTTGCGGGTTTTGCAATCCCTCCGGACACCACCAATTTAATCGCATCCTCCACACACATATCCAGTACAATCACATCTTCTTCAGGCACTATTACCAACATACCCGATGTAGGATTAGGTGTAGTAGGTATAAAAACCGAGACTGTAGACCTACCTACTTTATCTTCAATATTTTCTATCCCCGTTGAAGTGACAAATCCTATAGTGTATACCCCCGGCGTAGGATAGCTCACCAAAACAACCTTACGAAATGCCGTATTAGCACTACCATATATAGTTTGCGTGAGCTGTTTAACAGGAAAGTAAATAGATCTTACTATCGGAATCTTTTTAAAAAAATACTCAGTGGTGCCAAACAATCTATGGCCTGCATAATTTGTAGCTATTACACCGGCCAATAAAATTATACCTACAGTAATAATAATACCTAAGCCATAAATTGTAAAGCCTAACAATTCTTCTATGGGCCTTCTAAATACACCGTCAACTTTATTTAACATCCACAATATGGAATAAATAGTAATTAATAAAGGGATCATTACCAATAATCCTGTTAAAAAAATCTTTCTAATCTCTTTAAACATCTTTCACCCGCATTTCTCATCAGCCAAATATTTGAAAAAATATAATTGTTATTAATATGCCCAGAATCCCGCCTATCACTACTTCAAAAAAACTATGAATTTTTGTCTCAATTCTGCTTTGACAGATTAACAATGCCATAAATACCGATAATGTAGCTATGAACACATTCTCCGATATAAAGGTAATTGCAGTAGCTAACGAAAATCCAACAGCCGCATGTCCGCTTGGCATTCCACCCTGTAAAAAAGTTTTAACACCAAAACATGATTTTATTACAATTACTACAAAAATAACAACAATCAATGTGATAAAAGTTATATGCAATGGAGACTGTCTTACATGATGCAATACCTGTAAAGTATACGGATTAATCCTGTGGAAAAAAATTAGATAGGCGACAATTATAGAATTAATTGCCGCAATAAGTACTGCACCTGCCGCTACATTTTTAGCAGTTTTAGCAAAAACATTATATTTATCCGTGATTAAATCAATAGTAGCCTCAATTGAAGTATTTATCATCTCTGCTACTATTACCATGGAAATTGTAAGGAATATTATAAGTATTTCCGTTCTGGTTAAATCAAAAAATAGGCTTGCAGCTAATACAACTATAGCTACAAGAAAATGTATTCTCATATTCCTCTGTGTTTTTAACCCATATATAATTCCTTCAAATGCATAATTTAAACTGTCAATTAATCTCTTAACTTTCATAAAATATTACCCCATTGTTTTTTATAAATCCAAGGATGACAGAACCGCCTTTTCTTTGTCTCTCATATCTTTTGCAGATTTTTTTGTATCATGATCATAACCCATCAAATGAAACATACTATGGATTAATAAAAAAATCATTTCCCTTTCAAAAGAATGATTATATTTCTTTGCTTGTAATGCCACCCTTTCAACAGATATAACTATATCCCCTAAAAGTTTCTCTTCTATATCTATAATTTGATTTCCATCTACCATGGGAAAGGACAAAACATCAGTTGGACAATCCATCCCCCTGTAAATTTTATTTAATTCTTTAATCTCATCATCATCCACTAGGGATAGGCTTATTTCATAATCTAAATTCCAGCCCTCATAAGCTAAACATAGTGAGGCAGCCCTTTCTAGTGATCGGATTAGTCGTTCTTCAATTTCATATTTATGCTGTCTATTAT